>WGDB01000139.1 GCA_015493495.1 Helicobacteraceae bacterium
AGATGCTTTTGGCACTGTTTTTGGCCATACTTTTTATGCTTACTTGGCAAGAGAAAGTGAGAACTGATGAACTTAGTCTGTTGATCTGGAAACTCTTGCAATAAGAGAAATTCACTAAAATGCAAAATAGGGTTTTTCAGGGCTGACTAAATAGGATTTAACAAGAAGAATCTTGCGATTAAGGGGTTCTCTGCGCTATTTTCTATCTTCATTAGTGGTGGAAAGCACAATTAATAAAGGAAGAGGAGCTAAGTAGCTACCCCCTTAAAACATATAACTTAGAGAAAACCAAGCAAGAAGTTGTAAATGAGATGCAGTATGTGTTGTTTCTAGCATCAAATTCTTCAGATGTTGAAGATAAAGATGATGTCATTGAAACAGCCGTTAAAGTGGCAGATCTAAATATAGATCTAGTCGCAATCCTCAATGTGGAAAACAAAGCAGAGATCGTACTTGTGATCAATAAGAACTATCAACATTTAAACAAATTAATGAACAGGGAAGAAGTGGAAGAGTGTTCTTGCCTTATCTAGACGGTTATCTCATCTAGCAACGTAATCAATCCCAGTCAAGCGGGTAAAATAAAATACTGTATAAGTGTCCCACGATACTATTAACTCCTAACTTAAGAGTATCTGCCACTATTTTTCTTTTATCTCTTTGAGTAGTTTATAACTCACGAGTCCAAGAACCATAACCCCGATGATCAATGAAATCCATACCAAAATAGCACGCTTGTCTCTAGGCTTTTTGTCTAACTCCAACGCTTGTGGATTAACTAGGTGGGGTGCTTGTACAGTGGCATTTAAAATAGTGAATCGTGTCCCGAGATTTGTGTTTGGAACCTTTGCTTTGAGACTGCCGTAGTAGAGGGTATAAGGCGGAGTACCCTGTGCCATAAAGGTGAGCTTTTTATGTTGGTAGGTAAAAAAAAGTTGAAGCTTTTTGGGTAGGTAGAAGCCTTGTGATGCTTCTATCCTGTAGTACCTGGCTCTGGAATTCAAGGTGATTGTATCTTTTACAAGTCTATTGTTCTGAAGTCTGTAAAATTCAGAAGAGGTAAAGAGTTCCCACGATGCATCTGTTTGATGGCGTCGTAAAAATTTAAAATGGTAAAACTGCTCGCCTCGTGGCAGTTCAATGTGAAGTGTGTCAAGTCGAAGAGTAGGTGGAAGTTCAAAATCAATGACCGGTTCACCCTTGTTCTGTGCTCTTGTGTAGGTGAGCTGTGTAAGAGTAGGCTGTTGTGCCTTTATACGTTGTTTGTATGCAATGATCTTATTGATGTTGATGGGTGATCTAGTATGGATCATTAGAAAATTTTCCGGGGGTGTGTGGAGTGTTATACGCTCTTTAAGCAGTCTGGAACCTTGCATTTGCATCTTAGCAAGTACTTCGCCTTGGGCTGCCAAATGCCAATCTTTTAAGTTGTTGCTGTAGGTGATGTCCGTCTTCACCATGTACTCTGCATCGTCACTTAGGATTTGCAGGTAGTCAATGCCTGCTCTCATGTTACTGGCATCTACGAGGTAGTCACTATTATTGATATCTTTGAGGGCGGTTAACGCGATGGTCTTTTTGTCATAAGTGAGGGTGACTTGCTCTCTATTCTCTTTTTTGATCACTTCAAAACGTTTGAAAGGAAGAGCTATGGTCTCCATGTTACTGTGCACTGTCTGTGGTGTAATGATATTTTGGGGCATTTGGCGCTTATTGGCATCAAATACTGCAATATCATTGAGATGTGAAGTAGTACTCTTCTCATAAACAAAGAGTGGCAGTTCAAAGGTGACAAGACCATGCTCTTTTGATGTGTCAATAGTACTTTTGTATGCAAAGTCCGAAGGTGCGATAGCAAAGAGGTTAATGGCTAAAAATACGGGGAGGATGAGAATCTTCATAAAGTGACCTCTTTTTTAGGGGGAAGTGGGGCGATAAAGCCAATAAGTGATATAAGAACACCAACAACCAAAAATGAGATGATGCGCTCCAGTGAGCCACTGCGAGACATATCAACAAGTAAAAGCTTGATAACAACAAAGGCCTGAAGTCCTGCTCCGACCATCCATATGGTGCGTGCAGCATGTCTCTTGGCATAGAGGATGACCGTGAGTGCGATGAATGTATACATAATAGAGAGTGATGTCTGAAATAGGTTACTTTGTGCCAAATGATCTATGGAATAGATGACATCTCCATAATAGCTTACTGATCGTGCCAGCATCAATGTCAACATGGCTATAGTGCTTGTCCCTGTAAATGCCAAAATGTATGTAGTGTTAATCGTAGTCTGTTTTGCCCACCAGACTAGTGTCACCAGAACACTCACTTGCATCAATTCAAGTGGGTTAAAAAGTGGGATATAGAGAAGTGTTGAGACAATAGCTAAATGGCTAAAGGCTATAATCTCCCAAAACACAAGTGCTATAGCAATGCCTTGTGTACCCAATGTTCTATAACTCTCATAATATTCTGTAAACGGCCAGAATCCTGGACGTTTAGCAATGAAGTAAATGGATAAGATGGAGAGCAGCGGTACAAGAGTGAGTGCACCAAGTGGCGAGAGCTTCTCCAGCCAGTAATAGCTCTCCCATGAAAGCAGACCAAGTATAACCCAAAGACCAACACTATGCGCTAAAGCAGCAAAGGTGAATTTGAGTTTATAAAGCAAAAGATAGTGTGTAAAAATAAACAGGGGCAGGGCGATGCTGTTGTAGCCAACAAATGGGTGCGTTTCATTGGTCATGGAAATGGCGAAAGTGATGAGTGTCAGTGGGCTGTAGAACTCCAGTGAAAAACTGAGTGTTTGCCACTGTGTACGTCTAGCTAGTAATAAGAAACCTAAGGCTGAGAGGGATAGATAGATGGAAAAATAGGCATACTCCTGTTGGTCTACCTCTCTAAATCCAGCAATGATCCATATGAGTATGCCTGTACTTAAAAAGATTTTGTTCAGATGTTGTTCAAAGGGCTCAATATGTGCACTATGCTTTTCGTAAATATAAGCGGTGCTCAGTGCTGCAATGGTTAAGATGGCAAAACCGAGATAGACACTGTTTAAAAAAAATTCGGTCTCCAACATATATCTGGTCTGGCTTACAAAAGTCACTAAGGCATAGAGTTCCAATAAAAGTGCAAAAACACGTGCGTAGAGTCTCTCTTGACGCAGAGATACCCAGATGATGGCACTGGATTCTAAAGCGAAAATGACACTGCTCACTTCTGGTGAGAAGGCAAAAGCAAAGACCAGACTTAAAAAGACCACACCCAGAGCGAGAAAGGACTCACTCAAAAGTGAGAAGGCCTCTCTTTTGCGTAGCCACATGGCAAGTGAGAGATAGAGTGCACTCACACCTAAGGCTGAGTAAGCAAGAGCATATTCCATATCTTGTGTTAGTGCTGTCTGCAGCCCAAAACCGACACTTGGCACACCAAAAACCAGAGCCGAATCTACATAGCCCTTGAGTTTGAACTGCGTACAGTGGGCGAAGAGTATGGCAACTGTAACATATAGTAAAAAGAAAAAGATCAAAAAAGGCTCTGTGGTGGCAAAGTCTTGAGGGTGGTAGTTTGAGACACCCCAAGCTGTACCGATGACAAAGGTAAATCCAAATCCGATGAGATTTAACAGACGCCATGACTTATACCAGGCAATGGCGACGATACCCACATTTAAAAAGGCGTAGTACCCAAAAAGTACTACATGAGAGCCTTCTCCGGTAGCAGTTAAGATTGGTGAGAGAAAACCACCTACTGTAGCAAATATAGCCAGATAAAAGGCATCTTGTATGATGGCCAGGAAGGTAGCGAAGAAGACGGTAGTGATCATCAGTGCAAGAGCCATACCAAAAGGAATGATACTGAAGAATTTGGCCCCTGAAAAGATAGCCAGGTAAAAGATAGCAATACCGACGCCCTGGAGTATCAGTCCAAAGTCACCTTCACGGTTTTTATACCTAAAACCTGTGATGACAAGGGCAATGGCAAAAAGCAATACACCCAACAGGGCCATCTCCATACTGATAAGCTCATTTGAAATGGCAAACTTAATGAGAAATGAGAGCCCAAAGAACAAGATGACGCCACCAACCTTAACCATGGGGTTTCCCGTAGTGAAATAGTTTTTCAACCAAGCAAAAAACTTTGTTAATGGGTCCGGCTGTTGATCTGATCTGAGATGTGAATGTCGTTTTGGTTTGATGGTTTGTGTTTCATTGGAAATTACTTCAGATATTTTTTTCTTATGAGTTACTTCAATAATAGGTGCTTTTATATTTATAGACGAAATTCTGTCAGAATATGGACTTATGATGATATTAGAAGGATCATCATGATCAGCTAAGATGTTTTCTTCTTCCACGTCTTTTTGTACGTTTTCGGCCTGTTTCATAGAAGTTTCAAGTGTCTTAATACGTTTTTCAAGTTGTATAAAGCGATTTTGGTGTTCTCGAGCATGTATAAACAGTTTAATAAAACTGGTAACTGTAGCAATGATGGCGAGAATTATTAGATTATCCATATTGCCATTAAAAAAGTTGACTAGAAAAAAAAAGGTGAGAATACCCAAAAAATAGAGGTACATATATATGCCTTGTTGAAGTATCGTGTCTCTAACCGCATAAACATGAAGTCCTTGCAATCATCTATGAAGACATGCCTTGAACATTTAAGCTTTTCTAAAAGTGGAAAATTTGGCTAAATATAAAAATATTATAGCAATAAAATTTAAAACAGTTAAAAAAAATGTCAATATTAGTAAGCACTACCTAATAAATCTCCAAGAATTAAGCTAAGTCAATATTTCAAGGTACTAAAGGCTCAATATCTATTTTGTCTCTTTCATACAGCGGTAGCTGTGTGAAGAGATGGGTGAAATACTGATAGGGTTCCAGTTCATTAGCCCTAGCGGTTTCGATAATACTATACCAATTAGCCAAAACAACACACCTTTTGTACTTGAACTTGTCCGATTTCTATCTTTAGGTAAACGTGCTATAAGATGACTTGTAGTAAAACACACTATGAACTTGATTAAAAGATATGACCTAGAGAAAACCAAGCAAGAAGTTGTAAATGAGATGCAGTATGTGTTGTTTCTAGCATCAAATTCTTCAGATATTGAAGATAAAGAGGATGTCGTTGAAACAGCTGTTAAAGTGGCAGATCTAAATATAGATCTAGTCGCAATCCTCAATGAGCAAAACAAAGCAGAGATCGTACCTATGATCAATGAAAGCTATCAACATTTAAACAAATTAATGAACTTGGAAGAGGTGGAAGAGATAGTCTCTAAAAGGGTGGATTCATATGAAAAATGGCTGCTTGAATTTTTGAACAGTGCCGTTAAACAATAAAAATGAGAACAGATCGCTCTGTTAAAATGTATCAGCCCCAATAACATAAAACGCATCTTGTTGCACCACACCTTCAGCATTTGTCTCAAAGTCGAGACGGGCATTTCTCTCTAAGCAGTACTGGTTGCGTACCGTTTTGATGAGGGGAAGTCCTTTGACGAGGTTGACGGCATTGAAGAACTGGTCTTTTAGAAAGATCGCGTCAATACTGTTTTTTACGAGAAATGTTTTGAGTGTCTTTATGACCTCTTCTTTTACCCTTGCCTGTTTTACTTTATGATCGTTAATAGAACCCTGAAAGTTGTTTAAAATATAGACGGTTTTGCCATCTTTTATGTCTGAAGCACGACAGAGAAGTCCCCATAATATAAGCTCTTTGTCACTGTAGATGCAGAGGTTCATAAATGAGGGGTTGAGCTGTTGGTGATGGTAGTGACTGTCGAAGGCGATGCAGACACTGCTGAGTGCAGGTCCCAATAGTGAGAGTGGGTCGTTGTGTGGGAGAATGGAAACATTGAAATGTTCTGTTTTAGTGTGGACGGCTTGCATGGGGTTGGGTGTATGAAAAAGAGGATGACTTTTGGTATGTGTGAGACGATAGCAGAGGTCGAGATAACTCTCTTTCAGCAGCATGTTGGAGGCCAACTGCAGATGATAGGTCTGAACATGCAGTTTTTCCTTGATCGTTTTCAACAGTTTCTGGTCTACCTGCAGCTCTTTCTCTTTACAAACTGACAAGATCGTTGTGAGAGAACTGTTGGTGTTCAGTTCCTTTAAAACATCATCTTGAAAGAGTATGCCCCGTTTGGTGGTCATAAGCAGTGAGGTTATGGACGTAGTAAGGTCGGCGAGGTTGGAGGTGTTGTCCAGGTTATAACTGAGCAGTGACTTTAAAACGATGTTGGAGACTTTTTTACTCTTTTGTGGTGAACCATACTGAAGCAGGGTGAAAAAAAGCTCGATGAGCATAGGATGCAGTAACAGATAGAAGTCATGCATAAAGTTAAGGTCAAGGGTGTAGTAGGTCTGTTTCTGACCGTAAGGGTGACGGCGTAGATAGTTGCTATGGTAGGTAAAGTGTTTATAGGCTTGAACAACATACTTGACATTACATCCTGCATCGAGAAGAAGTTGGGTAAAACAGCTGAAATAGCCATCGAAGGTATAGCCGTGATGTGCATAGCGCTCTGCGAGTGATTGGAAAAGAGTTTGATGATGATCTCTTGTGAGAGTGTACATCTCATTAAAGCTCATGAGATGCTGGATGTTTGCTTTATATAGGCGTGGAGGAAGTGGCTTTTGCATGAGGTCAGTCACCCATTTTTTACGTCTACTCGCTTGCTCTGGTAAAAGTCTATGATGAAACACAATATCTTGGCATTGGTCGTTGGTTATAAAGCGTGTTAGTACTACCTGTCCCACTTCTGATTCAAAAAAGTCTATAAGTCCTTCATCATGAACAGCTAGCTTGTGTGATGCTTTTTTAAGGTGGGTACTTAGGAAAAATGTCAATTCTTTTTGTGAGAGGGTCAAACCATGGTGTAGATAGTCATGGTCGAGTTGTTCGAGTATATTTCCAGTGACAAAAGCGATGTTCTCATCACTGTGCTCTTTTACTAGGTGCATAAAGCTCTCATAGCTGCAAAACCTCACATCTTTATAATCCATATGGGCTTGTTTATTAAGGTTGGGTTTAAAAACAGAAAGGTCGTTCTCTTTGTTGGACAACATGTCCTCATACCCCAATGCAATGGCATCTAAGATCTTTAGTTGATGCTGATGCTGTCTCTGCTCTTGAACACGCATTAAAGATCTTAGGTCTTGAGCATCTTTTAAGGAGACATGCATATGTATTTTGGAACTTTTAAGGGCCCAGCTCAAAAGTGTTTGAATACTGCTATGTTGGATCTCTCTTGTGATGTTGGGCAGAGTAAAGTAGTTTGCGGTAGCGACACGACACTTTCCTTTTAAAACGGGTGGTTTGACTGCTGAAAAAAAAGTGGTATAACTTGCGCTCTTTGCAATTACTCCTAGATTTGATAGTCGTTGATAATGCTCAAGTAGTCGTTTGTAGCTTTTTTTGGCATTGATAAACAGTGTACCTGTTAGAGAGGTATCGTTATTGATGATGGCGTGACAGAACCAGTCTGCCAAAATATCTGGAACATGAACGACCTGTTGATCATAGTAGGATGTTTGGTTATAAACATAGGCTTTTGAGACTTGTGGTCCAAAAAAGAGGTGCAACATGCCACTTTGCAGTTCATGCTCCTCGATCAGAGGAGCGATCTTTATCATAGAGAAGGCAATCTGCCGTGAGATCTCACCTTTAAGATCAAAGATGAGCTTTTGTGCTATCTCTTTAGAACTTTGTTCTGTTGTCATAACATCACATTTTTTTGGATTTTTCATAACAACTCCTTCTTATGTACTCTATAGCACTAGTGTGACAGGGTGTGTCACATTAAGTGCAGCCGGATCACACATATTGATTTTCTATTGATTGGAATTTATCTTCTGTCCGATATAATCACATTAATCAAAAGAGCGCTTTTAGTTAATAGCTAGAGCCGTTTAATATGAAGGATAGCGATATGGAATGTGAATTTCCTGCAAAAAATGCCAATGATGATCAGATGAAAGCAATTTTAGAGGGTGTTAAGACCATAGCTGTTCTTGGACTTTCTCCTGATGAGAGTAAAGACAGTAACAAAGTAGCAAGATATCTGCAGTCCAAGGGCTATAAGATCATTCCTGTTTATCCTAAAGTGGATGAAGATATTTTAGGTGAGAAAGTTTATAAATCTTTGGCAGAGGTGCCTGAGAAAGTAGACATGGTTAACATCTTTCGTAAGCCTTCTGCACTTGATCCGATCGCTGATGCCTGTATCGCTCGTGGTGATGTAAAGGTGTTTTGGTCACAAAAGGGTATTGTCAACAATGCAGCTGCAGAGAAGGCAGAAAAAGCAGGTATGGAAGTGGTTCAGAACCACTGTAGTATGGTCGAACACCGCAAATTATTAGGATAAAGATTGTTTAGTTTAGAAAAAATAGAACAGGCCCATCAGCGTATTAAAGATGTGGTTGTGAATACACCATACTCATATGCACCCTTTTTAAGTCATGAAAGCGATGTCGAGGTCTTTTTGAAAAAAGAGAATCTACAGATGACCGGTGCTTTTAAACTTCGTGGGGCCTTTAACAAGATCGCTTCGTTGAGTGATGCTGAACGCGCTCAGGGTGTTGTGGCGGCAAGTGCGGGGAACCATGCCCAAGGTGTTGCTTACTCTGCGCAGCATTTTGGCATTAAAGCTGTGATCGTGATGCCAGACTCTACACCACTGACTAAGGTCAATGGCGTGCGTCATTTTGGTGCGGAAGTAATCTTGGCGGGTAGCAACTATGATGAGGCTTATGCTTACGCAACAACGTATGGCGCTGAAAACAATCTGGTATTTGTTCATCCATTTGAAGATGAAGAGGTGATCGCAGGGCAGGGAACCGTTGCCTTGGAGATCTTAGAACAGGCGCAAGAGCTGGATGCTGTCATCGTTCCTGTCGGTGGCGGTGGTCTCATCTCTGGTGTTGCTGCAGCGATCAAGGGAAAAAATCCTGAGATCGAGGTGATTGGGGTGAGTGCTGCAGGTGCTCCGGCACTCAAAAACTCTTTTGATGCCAAAGAACCTATAGACTCACTCTCTGTACGCACTATTGCTGATGGTATTGCCGTGCGAGACTGCTCTCCTGTAACGTTGAATTATATGTTAGAGAGTGTTGATCAGTTTATTACAGTCGATGAAAACGAGATCGCCAGTGCCATCCTCTTTTTACTTGAAAAGCAGAAGCTTGTGGTTGAAGGTGCAGGTGCTGTTGGCGTTGCTGCTCTTTTGCATAAAAAGCTACCTCACCTCAAAGGTAAAAAGGTTGCTGTAGTCTTAAGTGGTGGTAATGTCGATGTTACACTGCTTTCAGTGATTATTGAAAAAGGTCTTATAAAGTCGCATCGCAAGTTGAAGTTGACGGTGACACTGGTAGACAAGCCCGGTTCTCTGATGTTCTTAACTGAACTGCTTAAAGATCTGACTGCAAATATTGTGCATATCGCTTATGACCGTACCTCTACAGACCTTGACTATGGTGATGCCAACGTCACGATCCACCTTGAGACAAAAGGTGAAGCGCATCAAAAAGAGATTGTTAAGACACTCCATGATAATGGTTACCTGAGTAACGAGTTCCATTAACATATGATCGCTATTGACCTCGGTTCTAACTCTTTTCGTGCCATATCATTTGACTGTACAAGCCTAAGTATTATCGATGAGTATGAGGCTATTGTAAAAACTGCTGACAAACTGCACCAAAATGGTGAGATCTCTGAGGGTGCTGTTGAGCGAATAATACATGCCTTGCAAGAGGCGGATAAAAAGCTGCATTTCCAAGAACATACTGTTAAAGCGGTCACCACTCAGGCGATGCGTAAAGCGCGTAACAGTGCCGCGGTCTTAAAAGAGTTGGAACAAAAAAGCGGTGTTGCTTTTGAGATCATTGGTGCTGAAAAAGAGGCTTACTATACATTGACTGCAGTAGAAGCACGTCTTAATGCGCTAGAGATAAAACATGATCATTTTGTTTTAATCGATGTAGGCGGTGGTTCTACCGAGATTATTTTCTATAGAAATGGTGTTATGGAGAGTCAAAGTTTTCCTATCGGTATCGTGACAACGGCACAGATATGTGATGAAGGGTGTGACATGCAAGGCTACTTGGATGAAGCTTTTAAACCTCTATGCTCTTATGTTGAGGGTTATTATGCAAAATATGCCAAACCTGCTACTTTTGTAGCAACAGCGGGAACCCCTACCACTATGGCAGCTTACCTTTTAGGTATGAATTATAAAAACTATGATGTTCAAAAGATCAATGGCTATAGACTCTCTTTAGAGGGAACAAAAGAGGCGCTTAATGGTCTTATGGCCCTTTCAGAGACGGCGCGTTCAGAGATCGTTGGCGTAGGGCGTGAAAGTTTGATCCAGGCAGGGATCATCATCGTTCAAAAACTTTATGAGACTTTAGGCTTTACTCAAGCGATCATCATCGATGATGGTGTGCGAGAAGGGGTGGCTATCGCTTATTGCAATAGCAAAAATACACGTAGGGACTAGGTCAATTCGTGGTGCATGTTCAGTGCTTTGATCTTTCCTGATTTCAACCCTTCAAAGAGTGTCGAGGCATAGACCTTGTCATTTTCAGTTACCGGTTTTCTACTTGCACAATAACCTTTGATGTTCTGAGACTCATCTTTTACCGGTTCTACAATCACCTTGACCCAATAATACTTTCCGTCTTTACGCAGGTTCTTGACAAAACCAGACCACATCTCACCTTTTTTTATGGTATCCCACATACAGCAAAATGCCTCTTTTGGCATATCAGGATGGCGAATAATAGAGTGCGGTTTTCCAATAAGCTCACTTTTTTCATAGCCACTCATCTCTAAAAACTTACGGTTCATAAAGACAATCTTTCCACGTAAGTCAGTCTCTGTAATCATAGGGCGACCATCGTAAATCACCTCTTCATCTAAAGGTTGTACATCAACCATTATAACCTCCTAGTTTTTTACATTAATATTTGTGTAAAAAAATGCTATAGGGCACATTATAGCTCTTTTTTATATTAAAATACAATTAAATGATGGTAAATATAGTTAATTTCTGAAATTATGCTATTAGCAAAACTAATATATAGGGTTTAGAGTATAAAAACGATCAAGCGCTTTGTTCAGTAAATATTGAGGTGCCCTTAAATTAGTTTGAAAGATTTTGTTATGATAGTTTTTAACAAGATATATAGCTTATATTACCTATAATAGGCGAATTTTTATCTCTGGGAGAACCGGAGCAGCAGTTATTTGTGACTGTAGTTATATATATGAGGAGACGCTATGCAGATCAGCGGAGCGCAGATGGTTATTGAGGCATTGATTGCCGAGAATGTTGACACTGTTTTTGGTTACCCCGGTGGGGCGATCATGAACGTATATGATGAGATCTATAAACAAGATGGGTTTGAACATATCTTAACCCGTCACGAACAAGCAGCGATCCACGCAGCAGAAGGGTACTCTAAAGTCACAGGTAAGGTCGGTGTTGCGATGATTACTTCGGGCCCTGGTTTTACCAATGCTGTCACAGGTCTGGCTGATGCGTACATGGACTCTATTCCAATGGTCGTCATCAGTGGTCAGGTTCCTATGAGCCTTATTGGTACTGATGCGTTTCAAGAGATCGATGCTATTGGTATCAGTCGTGCCTGTACCAAGCATAACTACCTTGTAACAGATGCCAAAGACCTTCCAAGAGTCTTAAAAGAGGCATTCCACATCGCTGCGACAGGTCGTCCAGGCCCTGTTCATGTCGATATCCCTAAAGATGTCACAGCACAGATAGAAACCTATGTTTATCCTGACACAGTAAATATTCCGACCTACAAGCCTCATACTAAAGGCAACAAGCGCCAGATCAAAAAAGCGATTGATGCTATAGCAGCAGCGAAGCGTCCACTTTTCTACTTAGGTGGAGGTATCATTAACTCTAATGCTGCTGAAGAGGTACGTGAGTTTGTCAAGATGACCGGTATTCCTGCAGTTGAGACCTTTATGGCACGTGGTACGCTTCATCATGAAGACCCACTGCTGATCTCTATGCTTGGTATGCATGGTTCATACGCTGCTAACATGGCTATGAGTGAGACAGACTTGGTTATTGCACTTGGTGCGCGTTTTGATGACCGTGTTACCGGTAAACTTTCTGAGTTTGCAAAACATGCAGGTGTGATCCATGTAGACATCGATCCGGCAAGTATCTCTAAACTTGTTAATGCGGATTATCCGATAGTGGGTGATGTCAAAGGTGTTGTTGTCGAGATGATGGCACTGGCTAAAAAAAGTGTTGATGCCGAGGTCTATACCCCTTGGTTAGAGACCATAGAGCATTTTGAGCAGTTACACCCACTTCAATACTTCGAAGATACAGACAGACTCAAACCTCAGTGGTGTATAGAGCGTGTTGGTGAGATCCTCGGTGATGATGCCAATATTTCTACTGATGTTGGTCAGCACCAGATGTGGACAGCACAGTTCTATCCGTTTAGTCGTCCTCGTCAGTTCATCTCTTCTGGTGGACTTGGTACGATGGGCTTTGGTTTTCCGGCAGCACTTGGTGTTAAACGCGGTGCAATGGACAAGGTCAGCATCAACTTTACCGGTGATGGCTCGATCCTGATGAATATTCAAGAACTTATGACAGCAGTTGAGAAGAAACTGCCTGTTATTAACATCATCTTGAACAACAACTACCTCGGTATGGTACGTCAGTGGCAGACCCTTTTCTATGACAAACGTCATGCAGAGACTGATCTTTCTGTTCAGCCTGACTTTGTGATGTTGGCACAGAGTTTTGGTGGTGTTGGTTATGTTGTTAAAACAAAAGACGAGTTTGATGCAGCACTTAAAGATGCTATAGAGAAAAATGTTGTGGCGCTAATCGATGTCCGTGTGGAGCGCCTTGAGAATGTACTGCCTATGGTTCCATCAGGTGGTTCACTCTTTAACATGATGTTACTAGAAAACAAGAAGGAGTCGTAATGGAAAATGAAAGAAGAGTCATCTCAGTTATCGTTGCGAATGAGGCCAGTGTGCTCTCTCGTATCTCTGGTCTGTTTTCTGCGCGTGGTTACAATGTCGTCTCTTTGACCGTAGCTCCGATTCCGGATACAGATTATTCACGTTTTACCATCGTCACCAAGGGTTCTGTACGTGTCATCGAGCAGATCACCAAGCAGCTGCACAAACTTATTCCTGTGCTTCGTGTAAGTGAGACGGAAGAGATGATCGAAAAAGAGATGGTTTTGGTCAAGTTTCCTATTACTGAGAACCTCAGTGATATCTCTGTACTCTCTAATGCATACAATGGAAAGATCGCCAATGTCAGTACAGAGTCTATTATCGTTATGATCGCAGATGAGCCAAAACGTGTAGAACACTTTCTGACGGCGATAAAACGCTATCATCCTATAGAGATCGTACGTGGCGGTACGGTTGCGGTTGAACGTTAAAGTAAAGAGGAGATAGCATGTATGAATTAACAGAGTTGTTACAACTTATAGATGTACCTTATGATGGTCCGTCAATCACTGTCTCTGCGTTAAACACTCTGAGTGATGCGCACTCTTATGAACTAAGCTTTTTACAAAATAAAAAGTATATCGACCAACTGAGATCAACAACTGCCGGTGCAGTGTTTGTCACGGAAGATATGAAAGAGAATGTTCCGAGTCATACCATCGCTATTGTAGTAGAAGACCCATATATGGCACTTGCCTATGCCAGTAAACTATTTGCTCCAGCACTTTTAGATGAGAGCGCTCCAGAAGCTGTAGTAGGTGAGGGCAGTGTGATCGCAGAGGGTGCTAACCTGGCAAAAGGGTCTGTGGTAGGTAAAAACTGTACCATCATGCCTGGTGCTTATATCGGTAGAGGTGCCAGTGTTGGAGACAACAGTATCATTCACTCCAACGTCTCTCTTTATCACGAATGTGTTGTAGGTTCGGACTGTATCATACATGCGAACTCTGTAATAGGTTCAGATGGCTTTGGTTTTGCTACCTCAAAACAGGGTGAACACACCAAACTCTATCAAAATGGTAATGTTGTCATAGAAGACGATGTAGAACTTGGTGCAGGCGTGACCATAGATCGTGCTGTGTTTGGTTCTACACGCATCAAAAAGGGTGTGCGTATGGACAATCTTATCCATATCGGACATAACTGTGAGATCGGTGAGTATTCGGTACTGGTAGCACAGTCAGGTGTTGCCGGTTCTACAAAACTGGGACGCAATGTTGTCGTCGGTGGTCAAAGTGCCTTTGCTGGTCATTTGGAAGTAGCACCATTCACCAACTTTGCGGCGCGCTCTGGTATTACCAAAAGTATTACTGAAAGTGGAAAGACCTTTGGTGGCTTCCCTCTGATGGAGCAGAAACAGTGGTTGAAGCTTCAGGTCAAGATCGCACGTCTTTTAAAGTCATAAAAACTTGCTTTCCAGAGTATGTCTGGGAACACACCGTCTCTTATACTGAGACTTTTCCCTACTTCTCACTTTATTTTTCTCTATTTACTTTTTAAACATAAAAAATTGCTACACTAATGGATATTGAAATAAAAAGGATTAAAAATGAGCGGAAACGTCACATTAGAAACTACAATTGCATTAGAAGGCACTAAAAACGGTGTGATCTCTATTTCACAGATCGAAGAGCCTTATGGTAAAGGTTCTGAAACAGTAGCAAGTATAGGGATCTCTCTTGCGGGTAAGGCAGAAGAGCCTGAGTGGAAAGTACACCTTCCAAAAGGCAACTTGGCTGCAGTCATCGAGGCACTTCAAAAATTACAATAATCTTTTAGACATCTGCTTAAAGCAGGTGTGTCTAAGTTATAACTTCTTCCAAGATCTTCTTAAAACCCTTCTTCTCTTATAGTAATATAATTAAAAAATAAAACAGTATACGTCTGACAGTACGGAGTATTTAAAAGTAGTTATGACGTTACGTTTTTGATATCAATAAATAGATGTTAAGGTATAAGCTGTTTGGTATTGAGAGATCTGTTGGCTCCTGCATTTGCAGGAGTGACAGATGTGGTTAGTGCTTTATATTACTTGTAGTTTTTAACAAAATTTTCTATACGCTTAATACCTGTCTCTATGTTTTCCATACTGGTTGCAAATGAGAAGCGGAAGTAGCCTTCAGAGCCAAAACCGACACCAGGAACAACAGCGACCTCTGCCTCTTCAAGAAGTTTTTTACAAAATGTCAATGAGTCGTTAGAGATCTCTTTGATGTTGACAAACAGATAAAATGCACCATCTGGTTTAAGTACAGAGAGACCATCGATCTTGTTGAACATATCTACCGCGGCATCACGGCGTTCTTTAAAGGCTTTGCGCATCATCTCGATGTCTGCATCAGCACTTCCATCAAGACCTGTTATGGCTGCTACCTGTGTAATGGAGTTGATGTTAGAGGTACTTTGACTCTGTAGCTTTTTGGTGGCTTTGATAAGGTCAGCATCTGCCGCAGCCATATAACCAAAACGCCATCCTGTCATCGCTACAGACTTACTAAGACCGTTGATGGTGATGGTACGTTGGTACATGTCTTCACTGACTGCAGCTGCAGAGGTAAAGGTACCTTCATATACCAACTTCTCATACATCTCATCACTTGCTACAAGGATCTCAGTACCTTCAAGGACCTTACCTATAGCAACCAATTCCTCTTTAGAGTAGACAGCACCAGTAGGATTAGACGGTGTGGTTAAAATCAACATCTTAGTCTTTGGTGTGATCGCTGCTTCTAGCTGTGCTGGTGTGATCTTAAAACCACTGCTATCATCTGTATCGATCTCGACCGGTTTACCACCGCTGTAGAGTACTAACTCAGGATAAGTTACCCAGTAAGGAGCAGGGATGATCACTTCATCACCTTCTTCTATAGTTGCTTGCATGAGGTTAAACAGAGAGTGCTTGGCACCATTGTTGACGATGATCTGGTTGGCTGCATATGTGAGACCATTGTCACGCTGCAGTTTGTTAGCTACGGCCTCTTTTAGGGCAGGGATACCATCAACAGCAGTGTACTTTGTAAAATCATCATTGATCGCTTTGATCGCGGCCTCTTTAATGACCTGTGGCGTACCAAAATCAGGCTCACCTGCAGAAAAACTAATGACATCTTTACCTTGTGCACGTAACTCTTGAGCGAGTGTGGTGACGGCAATTGTAATCGATTCTGAAAGGGTATTGATACGTTTCGTTAACATTAGTTATCCTTGATAGTTCCATACGTAAAATAATGGCGAAATTATAACATTTGTTGGATGAGATAACTATTAGTTAAAAAGATTTTTTGCATAAGGGATACGTAAAAAGAGTCTACTAAATAGATAGCCTATTAATAAACCGGCAGTATCTGCCAAAATATCGCTAAACGAGGCAAAACGGGTTGGTAGAAAGTATTGGACGGCTTCTATAAATAGAGCGTAAGTGACTAAAAATGTGAAAATATACTTTATGGCCAAGTGTCTATGTGCTGCTCTGAAGAGTACAAAGAGGAGTGTAAAAGCAAGGGTGTGGTTAAGGATGTCGCTAAAAGAGACGATGGGAGGTAGGGCATCATAATCGGGTAGAAAAGCTAAGATGGTGATGACTAGCAAGGTTAAGTAAAACAGAACTCTGAGCAGTATGGTCTGGAGTGTCATGTTGAAGTGGACAAAGCGCTAGAGCACTTAAGACTTAATAGCTTTAAGGAAAGAGTCGTAAATCTGCTCAAGTTTAAGATCTTCATCTAAGATACCAGTGTTGTCTTTCATCATGACATGCTCAAGAACTGCGACACGTTTAAGAAGGTATTCAAAGAGCTCTTTGTTGATGTCAGGGAGTTTGTTATGGCTAAACTGATCTTTGTCACGGCCTTTTTCTATAACGTGTGCAGGGATACCGATGGCAGTAGAACCATCTGGAACCTCTTTGACGACAACAGAGTTTGCACCCACCTTAGCCTCTTCACCGATAACGATGTTTCCTAAGACTTTTGCCCCCGCGCCTATAACTGCACCACGTCTGACAGTAGGGTGTCTTTTACCTTCAGTAAGACTGACACCACCAAGTGTCACACCTTGGTAGATGATGACATCTTCTTCAATGATAGAGGTCTCACCAATTACCACACCAAAGCCATGGTCTATAAAGACACGACGCCCAATGCGTGCAGCAGGGTGGATGTCTATGTTGGTAAAGATCTGGTTAATACCCATGATCATACGTGCAGTACCCTTGAAGTTTGCATTATGCAGACGGTGCGCGATACGGTACCAAGCCACAGCCCAAACCCCTGGGTAGTTAAAAAGAAATTCACATTTACGATGAATAGCAGGATCATTTTGATAGACGTTTACAAAGTCCTCTTTAATTTCAGAAAAAACACCCAAGTGTTACCTTTAATATAATTTATCTATGTTTTAGTAGTAAATAGAAGGTATGTTGACCTTCTCATTTTGTAGTTCTTAAATAGCCATTTTGGTACAGATATAGTTCCAGTTTTTGAAGTGTATCGCTTTTTTCTTCTACTGTCGTAAAGTGACTATTTGCCAAATTATTTTTAAGTTGGATTAATATTTGATCTTTGTCATAACCGATATCATCTAAAATCTCTAAAATATTTTGTGACTCTTCTATGTTCCTTAATTTGAAACCATCCTCAGTCAGGTCGATACTACACTCATTGGGGTGGGTGAAAAGGTTATGGTTCATTCCCAAAGTCTCTTGATAGGCTCCGATGTTGAAAAAGGCGAGAAAATACTCTTCTTCATCAAGGTCTACATCGTGTAAGTAGAGTGGCGCCTCTGGGTCAAACTGTATCTCTCCATCACTGTCACAGGTGATGTCCCAAAGTGAGGCAGCACGTATGGCCGGTTCGTTGAGCTTGTTAAGAGGCATGACCGGAAAGTGCTGTTGAAGTCCCCAATAGTCAGGCATACTCTGAAAGATAGAGCTGTTTATAAGGTATCGCTCTTGCAGACGATCCTGTAGTCGGGTAAGCTCCAAAGTAGGGGTACCCCTCATCATTCTAAGAGACTTTTTAATGATCTGATGGACGAGTATCTCAGCGTTAGAACGGTCTTGAAGGGTAATGTATCCAAGATCAAAAAGGGTAAAAAGAGACTCTAGATGATCCAGAGCATCATGCATATACTCTATACAGTTTTTGCGTGCTAAAAGTGTGTTGAGTTCTCGTAACTCTTCTATGAGCGGTGGATTTTCTTCACTGAAATGTAGAGACTTCTCTTGATAGTCCTGTGAAAAGAGTTCTAAGACTGGCGTGATCAAAACAGCATGAGAAGCGACGATGTAACGGCCCGACTCTGTAAAGATGTTGGGGTGCTCTACCCCTTTGGCGTTCATGATCTCTCGTAATACATAGATGACATCATTAGTGAACTCTTCTAGAGAGTAGTTTCTCAGGCACTGCTGCTTATTTTGGGCATACTCTACTGCCAGTCCCCCTCCAATGTTGATGGCCTGTAATCCATCTGCACCCATATGTTTAAGTTCAGCGTAGATGTTACCTGCCTCTCTGAGGGCCTTTTTAAGTGGGGCGATCTCCTCCATCTGGGAACCAATATGAAAATGGATCATAGAGAAGTTTTTTATAAGTCGGTGTTTTTTTAAGAGGTGTATGGCCTCTATGAGTTCTGTTGCCGTAAGTCCAAACTTTGCATCCATACCACCACTTTTGGCCCAAGTCCCTGAACCACTGCTGTGTAGACGGATCCTGATACCGATCTGAGGTATTTTGAGGTTGGTGTTGTTTGCCACTTCTATAATGGACTCCAGTTCGCCGATGCCTTCCAGTGTAACGGTGATATTATGTCCCATCTGTGCAGCCATAAAACAGAGGGTTGTCATCTCAGTATCTTTAAAACCGTTCACTGTGATAGGAGAGCCCAGTGGTGTTTGGGCGATGGCCAAGATGAGTTCCGCTTTAGAACCAGCTTCAAGCCCATAGTTATAAGCCGCTCCATATTTTATAATGGAGTTTACCGCCTGTGGGTACTGATTGACCTTGAGGGGGAAGACAGCATTAAAACTGCCCTGATAGCCGTTTTCATCAATAGCTCTTGTAAAGTTGCTATAGAGATTTTCGATCTGTTTACCAATAAGATGGGGGAAACGGAGAATAATAGGACCGCGAATACCACTGTTACGGATCTCCTGAGTGATCTCTACAAGTGAAGGCTTGCTCCCCTCATTGATACAGACCAGACCATCTTTAACCGTAAAGTTCTCTTTACCCCAAATATCTATGCCATAATTTACCATCTAGTATCTTAGCTTTTCGTCAAAATAGGTCTCTACATCAAAGTAGATAAAACCTTGTTTGTTGATGTAGGTAAGGTTTTGGTTGTTAAGATCATTAATACTTTTTTTACCCATAATAGCCAAAATGGTCTTGAGACCTTTTATGAGGTTATTATGATAGTGGGCGATCTCTTGACTCTGTTTGACTACAAGGAAAGAGGCCCGTTTCTTTTTGTCTTGTGTCGCGATACCAACAGGGCAGACATGACCTCCCGTACCAGAACAGACCCTTGCACGAATACAACCGGCACTCATCATAAAGCCACGAGCGATACCGACCGCGTCAGCACCAAGAGAGAGTATGATAGAGACATCGTCGGGTGTTAAGATCTTGGAACTTGCAATGATCTTTATATCTTCGCGAAGGTTATGCTTTTTGAGTACAAAGTCTAACATATAAAGCGCGTTAGAAGTGATCATGCCAACAGACTCCATCAGCTCAAGTGGTGCGGTAGCACTTCCGCCATCACCACCATCTACTGTTATAAAGTCAGGAATGGCTTTTCCTTCAGCCTTGCGTTGTTGCAAGGTCTTGCCCAAAGTATCAAGATGTTTCATGTCTGAGATGACGATCTTGGCCCCTACCGGTTTTTGTGAGATCTCCTGAAGTTGGCCTATAAAATCCATCAATTCATCTATGGTGTTGGCAAAAGGGAAGCGGTTAGGTGAGATAAGGTCTTTACCTTCCTCCACGCCACGGTAATATGCGATGTCCGCAGTCACCTTTTTACCAATGATCTTACCCCCTGTCTGCTTGGCACCTTGGGCGATCTTGATCTCTGTCATTTGACAAAAACGCATCACTTTTTCATAACGTTTCGGGTCAAACTTACCTTCATTGTCACGAACACCGTAAAGACCAGAACCTATTTGCAAAGTAAGGTCAGGCATATCAGCAGGTACTTCGGTGGGGAAGCGTTCTATAGGGGCATCCCAGTTGACACGAAAGAGTGCATGTGAACCTGGATCATAGATGTAGGTGTTTTCTGTTTTTTTGTTTAGTAGTATTTTTCGATAAATGTTTGCGGCCATAGCATTGTTGTAGAAAAATGAGACGACTTTAAAAGCAACTTTTGAAAATGCAGTAGGATCAATGATCTCAAGATATCCAGCATTGTCGCAGTCTGGTTTATGTGTATAAAAGTAGTTGGATGTTAATCCACCTTCACCTGTATTAAGTGGAAAACCTGCATTGTGCGCGCCAAGCGTAAATGCACGAACAGCCTCTGGGCTTAAGGCACCATCACTCATAGCCGAGCGAAAAATAGGAGTTTTACTGACAAAAGGTTTGGCCCTTTTCGCGCCAAATGTGACACTGATATCATCTGAAAGTTCTTCATTGTTTAAAACGTGTTCTGAATGTTTTAAGATATAACGAGAACCCGAAAAAGGTTGTGAGACAGAAAATGACATAAAGTTAGGCTTGTTTTTTGCAGCAGTATAGACCCAGTCGACCTTGTCTCGAGACTCATAAAAGGTCTCATCTCCAAAATATTGGCGCATCGGTTCACGAAGTAATTCAAAAAAGTAACGAAAACGTCCAATAACAGGATAGTTAATGAGTAGAGAATGTTGTCTCTGTACATATCTGTCATAGATAAAAAGTGCAATAATGGCTAAAAAGATCACCGTAAAGATCAACTCAGCAAAGTCTTCCAAATAAAGCCATATGGCATGTATCATCTTCTCTCTCTCTTTTAAAAGGTGTTTAGATCTATGGTTTTTTCTTCTTTTAGTTCAAGGTCTTTGATCCAAATTGTTCCATCATTACGCTCATTTTCGCCGATGATAGCACAGAAACGGGCATTGACCTTGTCTGCACCTTTGAGGTGGTTTTTAAAGTTTTTACTTTTATACTCAACAGTGACCTTGTCACTTTTACGTTTGACTTGTGCTGCTTTCATAATAAGAGGCAGACCTTCATCATCCATCGTACCTATGTAATAGCCTTCTCGCTTGGTCTCAGGCATCTTGATAAGTTCCAAAAGACGCTCGATCCCCATGGCAAAACCGACAGCAGGTGTTGCTTTACCATCTAAAAACTCAACCAGTCTGTCGTAACGTCCACCTCCTGCGATAGCCGATTGTGCGCCGATCTCATCACTGACAAACTCAAAAGCAGTTTTGGAGTAGTAGTCAAGTCCACGAACGAGGTGTGTGTTGACCTCATAGTTGATCTTACTGTCTTCTAAAAGTGACTTGAGTTGTTGGAAGTCGGTGTCGCAACCTTCGCAAAGATTTTGCATGAG
Organism: Helicobacteraceae bacterium; assembly: GCA_015493495.1. Taxonomy (GTDB): domain Bacteria; phylum Campylobacterota; class Campylobacteria; order Campylobacterales; family Sulfurimonadaceae; genus Sulfonitrofixus. The sequence continues at coordinate 21,583 of WGDB01000139.1, forward strand.
CTTAGGGGCTTCAGCATAGAGTGCTTGGCAACTGCTGTTTTTACAGTCTAGGACACGAATAGGATTGGTTGCCTTACGACGTTTACAATCTTCACAGATCTCAGACTCATGAGCATCAAGAAAACTGACAAGTTTGTTACGATAATCCGGCATACAGTTTTGGTCACCAAGAGAGTTGATCTCTAATTTGTAACCAATACCAAGCGCATCCAAGATGTCAACAAGCATCATAATAAGGGTAGCATCTTCAACAACGCTCGCCACACCAAAACTCTCTATACCAAACTGGTGGAATTGACGCAGTCGACCTTTTTGTGGACGTTCATAACGAAACATTGGCCCATGGTAGAAAAAACGGTGGATACCGCCTTGTTTGTCCATCTTCTTTTGGATGAAGGCACGAACCACACCGGCTGTTCCTTCTGGACGAAGACAGACATCATTTTCACCTTTATCGATGAACTGATACATCTCTTTACCAACGATGTCACTTGACTCACCAACAGAGCGCTTAAACAGTGCGGTCTCTTCTAATATAGGGGCTTCAAAAAATGTAAAACCATAACGTTTGGCAATGGTAGTCGCTGTCTCTATAAAGTACTCATAACGTTCAGCATCTGGGCTGAACATGTCGTTCATACCACGAAGGGATTGGATCATCGGTTCTCCTTGATTTTTCTAATAATTTTTTCTGTGATCTTTTCTATAGGTTCAGCAGCATCTATGATGACAAGCTCTATCCCTAAAAGTTCGCTCGCTTTGATCAGGGCTTCTTGAATATCCAGCAGGTACGCAACCCCACGTAACTCAATGCCATCTAGCTCTTTTTGAGAGAGTCTATAGGTCAACTCTTCTTTGGTCAGTTGCAGTAAAAAAAGGACTTCAGGATAGTTGCCATCGGTCGCAAAACGGTTGAGATGTAAAATAGCAGTCTCAGAGATGTTTTTTTGAACTAGGGCATAAGCAACACCAGAGACAACGCTTCTGTCTGAGATGACGAGTTTGTCGAGGTTAGGGACAACGACCTCTTGCATATGCTCTGCACGATCAGCTAAAAAGAGTAGAAACTCCGCTTTTGCACTTTGAACCTCACCACTTAAGACAATCTCACGTATCTTTGTACCAATAGCCGTAGCACCAGGCTCTTTAGTGATCATAGCCTCACTGAAATGTTTTTGCAGCAATGCGATCTGTGTACTTTTACCTGCGGTGTCTATGCCTTCTATCGCAACATACATCTAAACCCTCTTTCCTATGGCATTTTGAACTGCTTGGGGAAGCAGGTGGTCTGTCTTACCGTTGAACTTGAGAAGATTACGAACTATAGAGGAACTTATAAATGCATGTTTGAGACTTGGCATAAGGTAGACGGTCTCTATCTCATCATCAAGTGAGTGGTTCAGGTAGCCCAGTTGTAACTCATACTCAAAATCACTGACCGCGCGAAGTCCACGAATAAGGATCTTAGCCTCTAGTGAAGCTGCAAGGTCAACCGTGAGAATGTCAAAACCTACCACGCGAACGCTAGGAAAATCACGCACTGCTTTGTTGACCAGTTCTATACGCTCTTCAAGGTTAAACATAGGTTTTTTCTCTTTAGAGTCAGCCACCGCGACAATGACTTCATCAAAAAGGTTGCTGGCGCGTTTGATAATGTCGACATGACCGTTGGTTATGGGATCAAACGTTCCAGGGTAGAGGGCAATTCTAGGTTTACTCATGGTCACTCCAGCGTTTATATAGGTTGTTTTCAATGCCAATAAGGTCAAACCACTTTCCGATCATAAACTGTTCCATTTCTTCTAAAGAGTTTTGCTCTGAGTAGTAGGCCATGACGGGCGGTGCGATAATGATGCCCAGTGTAGAGAGCTTATGCATGTTTTCTAAAGCGATCGCAGAGAAGGGCATCTCTCTAGGTGCCAAGAGCAGTTTTTTCTGCTCTTTGATCATGACACTTGCCGCCCGCGTGGTCAGGTTGTCGGCGATGCCAACACTGATCTTGGCTAAGGTGTTCATACTGCATGGTATGATCAGCATGGCATCCATACCAAAAGAGCCAGAGGCAACAGAGGCCCAGATGGCTTCATCTTGATGCAGTGTGACATTTTCTTCTTTGTCTAAAACGATGTTTGCATGATCTGAAATAATAAGGTGTTTGTCTACCTCTTTAGGCAGGGCACGAAGTGCCTTGAGTCCAAGGCTCGCACCACTTGCACCACTGATAGCTATAAGAACTTTCATATCACCTCAAAATCTTAAGTAGGGTTTTTAGAAGTCCCCTATATTTATAAGTGTAATAATAGCATTTTTTGCTGATGATAGGGCGGCTGAAAAGAGCGTTTTATTTGTAATAAGCTACTTTCATACAATTTGTATGCTTTTTTCTTTAAACTAGAAGGAGATGCAAGAAAAAAAACTATGTATGGGACTTATATACTTGGGACAGTTTCTGTTGGGAGTATCTGCTATTTTAAGATCGTCACTATTTGTGATTTAGATCAATTTCTGTTTTCAAGGCGGTGTTTATCTACTATTTTGATAAAGGCCTTGACATATTTTGATGGCAAAACAAGATAAGCACTTTGATGCTGTTTGTTTATAAAGGTAAGTTGAAGATCCTTGTCAGACACCTGTTTTAGATCTTGGTAATCCAAGTCTACGGTATAGTCTTCGTAAAAAAGGCCTTGACGTACAGAGGAAAAACTGGCTTGTAGTGTTGGTTCTTTGAGCTGTGGGGAGATGATCCATTTGTAATCACGCCAGTTGTCGTGTCCACGGCGTTCCAACCTAAGATAGTAATCAGGTTTAAAACTCGATGTGTTAGTATCTGGGATCTGGGCTGCAAGGTTCAACAAAAAGGACTCTTCGAAGGTTATCACCTCAAAAGGTAGCGTAGCGACTACTTTTGCTCTAAATTTTGGAGTATCCGATATAATGCGATTTTTTACGAGATAGGCAATTGTGATCTCTGGAGCAGCTTTTTGTTCTGGTACAGGTTGTGGCATTTTTTCAGCGCAACCAAGGGTACCAATCGTAATTAACAGTAATAAGATAGAATTGCGTATAAAACGTGTTAATGACACTGAGACATCCCTATTTACAATATCTTGAAATCATACCACAAAGGTAATTTTGAAATGAACATACCATTAAGGCGCGTGAACTTCCTTTTTATTATAACCTTGCTTTTTAGCCTCGCACTCCATGGAGAGTCACTCAGCAACAAAAACTATGGCAGTACCGTGGTCTCTAAAGTGACCAGTATCTATGATGGTGATACCTTCAGAGCAAACCTTGTTGGCTATCCAGAGATCGTTGGTTACAGAATAGGCATTAGAGTCAACGGCATCGATACCCCTGAGATGCGTGGTAAATGTCAAAAGGAGAAGGATCTTGCCCGCAAGGCAAAACAGTTTGCAGTCACCAAACTGAGAGCTGCAAAAAAGATAGAACTGAAAAATATGAAACGGGGCAAATATTTTAGGATCGTTGCCGATGTCTATGTGGACAACCGCAACCTCGGCACGATGTTGATCGAGAACCATTTGGCAGTGCCTTACGATGGTGGACATAAAGCAAAAGATTGGTGTCGATGATCACTATATAGTAAATTATATAGTTGATGAAAAAAATTTAAAAATTTCACTTGACTTTAAGGATTGGAACACTATAATTTCAGCCTTACAAACATGCCGCCGTGGTGGAATGGTAGACACGTCGGATTCAAAATCCGATGTCGCGAGACGTGCCGGTTCAAGTCCGGCCGGCGGTACCACC
>WGDB01000140.1 GCA_015493495.1 Helicobacteraceae bacterium
ATGATCAAGACGATATCAATAATTCCCTGTATATATTGACCCTGAATAAATCGATAAAAAAGGATGGGCGTAACAATGACGATGGTTAAGAGAACAACCATTTTAAGAACATGATTTCTATTTTCCAGAGTTGACTCTGTAGACATGTTACTTCCTTTTGATTTGGATATTGTTTCAGTAATCATATCTCAATTAAAATTAAAAATATTTTGGTAACTGTGTTTGCAAGGATTTCATAATAGAAAAGTTAGATAATATACAATACTGTTTTTTATTATGTAAGGTTATGTGTGTTAAAGCTTTAATAGTTGTAAATATGATTATAATATTTGAGTAGAAACCTTATAGGTGTGTCAAGTAGTTATGAGGAATTTACAAAAAAAGATCAAGGTTTTACAGTGTTGGTAGATAATAATGCAATATTAAAACACAAGAGTGACTTAAGTGTTCTTTTTGTAGAAGACAACACCCATACCAGGGAATCTTTGCTATTTTTGTTAAAGCTTTATTTTAATGATGTTGATGTCGCTTTTGATGGTGCCGAGGGACTTCAGAAATATCAGGAATATTTTGAAGGTACGGGCCGTTATTATGATATTGTAATGACTGATATCTACATGCCCAATCTCAGTGGCATACAGATGATCCGTAAAATGCTTGATGAGAACACTCGCCAGCAGTTTGTTGTGGTCTCTGCTGATAACAAAGCCAATGATCTGATCAAACTCATCAACCTTGGTATCTCCAATTTCTTGTTAAAACCTATTTCTGCAGACAATTTCAAGATGATGATGGCACGTGTCATCCAGGCTTCTTTGGACCAGCGAACACTTTATGAACAATACACTGAGATCAAAAAGATCAACAGCGAACTGGCTTTGGCCAAAAAATACGCAGAAGAAGCGTCGCGTCTGAAAAGTGAGTTTCTGGCCAACATGTCCCATGAGATCCGTACACCATTAAACGCGATCAACGGGTTTATCTCTCTTTTGAAGTCCAAAGAAGATGACCCTGTGAAAAAACGCTACATAGACATTATCGACGAGTCTTCAAAAACACTACTGCAGATCATTAATGATGTTCTTGACATCTCGAAAATAGAAAATGGGAAACTGGATATAGAAGCTGCAGATTTTGATCCCTATCATGATCTTATTTTGGTTACGGAACTTTTTCAGGCACGGGCTGCTGAAAAAGATATTGACTTGCGTATACAATACCCGCACTCCATACCAAAATGCCTGAACAGCGATGTTCTGCGTATTAAACAGGTGATTTCAAACCTTCTTTCCAATGCGATCAAGTTTACCCCTGAGGGCGGTAAAATAAAATGTATACTCTGGTACAACAGTGGGTACCTGTATGTCAAGGTCAAAGATTATGGCATTGGAATAGCAAAAAAGAAACAAGAACATATTTTTGAAGCTTTTGCCCAGGAAGACAGTTCGACAGTTCGTGAGTATGGTGGAACAGGCTTGGGACTCTCCATCTCCTATCGCCTCAGTAAACTTCTTGGCGGAGACCTGAGTGTCGTCAGTGAAAAAGGTAAAGGAAGTGTCTTTACTTTCAGTGCCCGGGTTCAGTCATGTGCGACAGCCTTAAAAACCGTTGAGTCGACATCTGAAAGAAGTACGGCAGAGATCGCCGGCAAGCGGATACTCCTGGTTGAAGACAACAAGGCCAACCAGCTCTTTATGAAGATACTGCTTAACGGCTTGGATCTGGAGGTTGATATAGCATCGGATGGTTTGGAAGCGGTACAAAAGGTCAAAGACAAAGTGTTTGACCTTATCCTTATGGATGAGAATATGCCAAACCTTAATGGTACAGGAGCTGCTAAAGCGATCAGAGCATTTGAAAAAGTCTCCGCCAGAGCACGTACTCCTATTATATCACTGACAGCCAATGCGATCAAAGGTGACAGAGAACGCTTTTTGGAAGCTGGGATGGATGATTATATTGCCAAGCCAATCGAGAAGAAGACCCTTATGAAGAAGATCAGGACCTACCTTGAGTAAACACTCTGAAAGAAAAATGTAGGAAATAGCTGACATCTTCATATTGAGATGCAGGCTATAATATAGAAAATAGACTTAGAATATTTTAACCGTATGTTAGGTTGAATATAATGAAGGTTTGAAAAATGAAGCAGATGATTTTCAGCGGAGACAAGATACCGAATGATCTCTTATTTATACCAACGATCGTTTTTGGGTTTTATCCAACAGATAAAGCTGCATCGTTTGAAAATACCGCTGAGACTCTTAGGCAACGTTATGAGGGTGTTGAAATCCTGGGAAGTAACAGTAGTGGCAACATGGCCGGGATGGCGCCGTATAAAACAGATGAGGTGGTATGGTGTCTGCTGGACCTTGATCGCGAAGCTTTTTGTGTCGCTTTTGCTCCGGATGAAAGAGCGCTGGAAATCTCGGAAAAATGGCAAAAAAAGGCCAAATCTGCCTTTCTTTTTTATGCAGTTTATGACCACTGTATACAGAGAAAACTTGAGGTTGTTTCTGATGTACTCAATGGTGGTTCGTTCTTTGGTGTGATTGCAGGAGGGAGTGCTGATACCAATGATGAGGCTTCTTTCTATTGTAATGGGCAGTTCTATGAGCGTGGTGTTCTTTTCTGCCTGATCGATGCTGACAGATACGAAATGCGGGGTTCTTCTCTGCATGATTTTGAACCAGCAGGTATAGAATTGGTCGTTACACAGACAGATGGCTATACAGTTACCCATATAGAAGATGAACCGGCACTCTTCATGGTCGAGCAGATCATTGGGCAGATGACCTCTAGCCGTCTAGAGATGTTTGACAGTCCATTTTTTGTAAAAGAGCGATCTGCTGGCGCAGGTTCTCCATATAAGACATTGGCATCACTTGTAAGTATTGATCGTAAAAATGGTACTTTAACACTCTCACGAATACTGTTTCCGGGCGACACGCTCAAGGTAGCCATACCCGCTTCATACAGTAGTGTGAAGCAGCGTTTTTCAAGAGTACAAAAAGACCTTCAAGGCAGTACGGATAACGGTGTTATGATGGTGTTGAGTTCATCAGTCATGCCGGCACACTGGCATGATATGGAGACCTTACACATAATGAAGATGATAGAAAACATCAAGCTGCCATTTTTTGGTATGCACACTGCAAGTGAGATCTGTCCAGTAAATGGAGAACATATGAGTATGCTGCAAAATCAGACATTGAGCGTGGTAACGCTTAGAGAGAAAGAAGAGGTGCGAGATGCTGCTGCTCAGTAAAGGTTTTGAAAGATCGTTTATAGCATCAGTAATAAAAGAATTCGGCATGGATAAAACTGAGGTGCTCATCTATAGAGATGAACTTAAACAGGCTTTGGCTGGTACTAAAGAGCCTCTTTTTTATCATATACTCTACCAGATCAATGAAGCACACAATGTAGATTTCGCGCTAAAGGTCTTTCATTTTGTTTTTACAAGTTACATTTCTTTTAGAGAAGAACTGGATGATGATGCATCCAAAAAAGAGCTGGACAGACTGTTCGAGCAGTTTTTCAGAGGAACCTATGGTATAAAATGTGCAGACTATCTCCGTTCGGACAGACGGGATGAAGCTGCTATCAACGTGCTGCAGCATGTCTCTGAACGTATGAACAATGTACTGACACTGCAACAGGAGATGATCATCAACCTCTCTCATGCGATGCGTACCTCTTTAAATGGTATTTTGGGCTACCTTAATGCACTGCAGAACGAAGCAGAGTCTATGCCGGAGAAACAGCGGTATTACTTGAAAAAAAGCCATGATGAATCTCTTGAGCTTGAAGCACTTGTTGGTAAGATCCTGGATATGTCCAAGATCAACGCAGGCCAGATGGAACTCAACAAAGAGGCTTTTTGGCTTGAAGATGCTTTAAGCGAAAGTATTGACAGACAACTGCCGCTTCTTCGTAAAAAGCAGCTTGAGTTTGAGACCCATTATGATCTCTTCGAGCAGCAATATGTTGGAGATAAAAAGTACATTTCACTGGTGGTGACCCATCTACTTCAAAATGCCATAAAATATACATCTTATGGGCATATCAGCCTGCGTGTCAGCAGTGAAAAAGTGGATGAAAAACGTGATAAGCTGACATTTACATTAGAAGATACAGGGCAGGGTATGGACAGTAAACATCTAAAGTTGATACGTGATCCCTTTGTACGTTTCTCTGCCATGCACAATATCGCAGGATCAGGATTATATATTGCTTCAAAACTGATCAAAAAGATGCACGGAGCCATCGAGGTCAGCAGTAAAAAGGGCGAAGGTACTACGATCAGTTTTACCTTGAAACTGCCACGTATGAAGAAACTTGAGATCGATCTCTCTTCTCAGTACTTTCTCTTTTACAACGAAGCGCAACCGGTTGACAAGAATATGTTTGAGAAGCTGAAACAGTTTCTCTCGCAGCATGGGGCGCATATAGAGGTTGTTGAAGATGAAAAAGATCTGATGGGTGCTCTGATGGGCACACTGACAGATAGGACTTCTCAAGTGCCGACCTGTTTCGTCTTTACGCCGGAAGAAGAGCATTATGAACGTAACAATGCCTTGATACACTATCTTAAAAGCATGCCGAGATTTAAAGAGACCCATTTCCTGGCACAACATGTTATAGATCATAGTCTGGTCAATTTTTTTGATCATGTCTTTAGCGGAAACGTACCTCTTTCCTATTACTTGACCCTTTTGTGTGTTGATGAAAAGGCTGAAAGCATAGTATCAGAGCCGTCTGAAGATAATACCATTCGGATCTTAGCAGTTGACGATATTGCTACAAACCTTGAGGTTTTGCAACTCTTTACAAAAATGCTGTTTCCTAACGCCATACTTGATCTCGCTTCGGGCGGGTATGAAGCGTTGGGTATGTACAAAATGGTAGAGTATGATCTTATTTTCCTTGACCTTAAAATGCCGGGGCAGAGTGGTTATGATGTTATCGAACTTTTAGGCAAGGTCAAACCGCTGCCACCGACATTTGCATTGACAGCAGATGTCTATAAAAAGACGTTTGAGAAGATCTCTGAAGCAGGGTTTGATGGGTTGTTGGAAAAACCCATCCAGCCCAATATACTTAAAGAGACAATAAGAAAGGTATTGCATGCAAAAAATCATCGATGAGACAATGAAACTGGCAAAAACACATCTTCTGGGATTTGGTTTTGATGAAGAGCAGGTTACGCCACTGCTGGTACAGGCTGAGCGTGATCTGCGTAAAGAGTTGGAAAAAGCGGAGGCTATTTTCTCTGCGACACCTGTCGATCCGGAAGCCGTAAACAAGGTACTACACGCTTTAAAAGGGCTGTTGTTTACCTTGGGTCATGAAGAGCTGGGCAAAAAAATAGAAGCATTACGTGAAGAAGATGCCGAGACCAGAGATGTCAGCATGATCAAAGTACTTCTTTTTGGAGAGTGATCAGCGTTCGAGTGTTGCTCTGATCTGTTGGGGCATATAGTAGGTAAACTGTTTGGGATGGATAAAAAAGTCCAAGGTTCCGACAGCCGTATCAAGCTCGCTCCAGTGGGCAATATCGAAGTTGACTGCTACAACACCCATAGTTGGAAGTTTTGAGATCTGTTCTGCGTCAAGCAGTTGGTTGATAAGATCGCGAAGCTGAGGATTATGTCCAATGATAAAGAGTGTATAATGCTCATCTTCTTGCATACTTAGCATCTCTTTGAGTGTGTCGGGAGAGGTGAGATAGAGCTCTTTAAGATAGTGTATAGCACCTTTAAACCCGATGGCTTTTGCCAGAGCGTCTGCAGTCTCCTGTGCTCTGAGCGCACAGCTTGAGAGTATAAGGTCAGGGGTAATGCTTTTTAGCATCAGGTAAGAACCCATGGTCTTGATGTCCCGGTATCCTTTTTTCTTTAATCCACGCTCGTAGTCACTGGCATCAAGCTCCTGCCAGTCAGACTTTGCATGTCGGATAAAATATATGGTTTTGATAGGATCCCCCTTATGCTGTAAATGATCTGCTTAGATGCGTGAAAGATCTTGAGACATCGCTTTTGAAGCTTTATCCATGATCATTTTAGCCAGTGCCACATTACCGTCATCACGAAAGATGGAGAAGACGTTGATCTTTGAGAAGTTGTCCTGACTGAATTCGCCGGCACTGTTGATCAAAAATACATGTCCGTCAAGTGTCTTGGCTTCGATAGATGAAGCTTCACTGAAGCCGACATCGAGAGAGGATTCAGAGACCATACGAAAAGCATCATTGAAGATACTTGCTGAGTATGGGATGTCTGTTCCTGTGTTGTCATTGTCAATATAAAGGGTCTCTCCGGAGTAGTTCAGTACTGCAGAACCCAGGTAGCCATTTACGGCGCGTAGTCTTTTCATTGATTTATCAAAATCGATCATATTGTTTTCCTTTTTTATTTGTTAAGTGCTTGCATAAAGCTGTTAAATGTCTCTTTGCTCTGTCCATTCTCAGCGAGAAAGTCCATCAGCGCCTTTTCAGATGCTTCAACACCCTCTGCCTTTTCTACTTCCAGTAATTTGGCATAAAGCTCAGAGATGCTCTTTTTGGCGTTTTCAGTGATGTTCTTACGGGTAGAAACATAGTTTCTGAAAGAGCCGTCAGGGTTTTTAGCCACTCTGACCTGTGCCAGAATCCAGTAGTACCCACCATCTTTACAGAGGTTTTTGACATAAGCATAGACCTCGTTGCCCTCTTGCAGGTTTTCCCACAGGTACTTAAAGATGACCTTTGGCATGTCAGGATGGCGAAGAATAGAGTGAGGCTGATCAAGCAGTTCACCCTGTGTATAGCCTGATATCTTCATGAAGATAGGGTTGGTATAGGTGATGTTGCCTTTTGCATCTCCCTTTGAAACGATCATATCGACGCTTTTGACTTCGTGTTCAACATCAGTTGGTGTTGGCTTTTGCATAATATCTCCTGTAATTTTGAACGTATTATAAAAAAATTAGAAAAAGATGTCTGTAAGATTTCCCCTACTGTATCATAATGTTCTTTTCATTATAATTTGGCTGAAATTTATAATGATCTATTGTATAGTTAAAAATAATATTATGAGTATGAGAGTGTGAAGAGGAGTTGTAGTGCAAGAACTTGACCGCAAAGAGTTAAAAGGTTTGTTACAGAAGACCACTAAAAAGATAGAGGCTTCCAAAGACAATATAGAGATCAATTCTATTGTTGAAGATCTGGTCACAACACTGTTGGGATCAGAACATGCATCATTGTGGATATTTGATGAGACGCGAGCTGTGCTGTTACGCGAGCGTGATGAATCCTCTGTTCGTGAGATCTCTATGCTCGATCAACGAGGGATCATCGCCAAATCATTCCTGACAGTGAGTGGCGGGATCTATAACTATCTTGCCAGTGAAAAAGAGTATGTAGCGGCTACAGATAACCCTGATGAGATTCGTATAAAGTCCATGATCATCGCACCTATAGTAGATGGTGATCGTTTTCTCGGTATCGTGACGGCTTACTCCTCGATACGTCAGATCAAGAATTTTGTTGAAGATGACATGGAAGTTTTGGAGTCTCTTTCAAAGTTCCTGGTCAATGTGATCTACTATATGCACCCTCAATTCAGAGAGCAACAGGTAGAACGTGTCTATATCAGTGAACGTTTGAAAAACGGGTCTCAGCAGGTCATAAAAGATGTCGAAAAAATTCAAGAAGCGAAACATACTGAAGAAGCACCCGATGCTACCTTGAGCTTTTTGGCCAACACGGTACATGACATTCGTACTCCGGCCAACAGTATGTACGGCTTTTTGGAACTGCTTGAAGAGCAGATGGACAACCCGCGTCTGCTGCAGTATGTACGCAATGCCAAAGAGAGTGCCCATTTTATCAACGAGTTGACGACATCGATCCTTGATCGTGTCAGCAGCCAGCATGAAAGAGCGGCGTCTAAACCTGTGGCGCTCAACCCTTCCAAGTTTTTTGCGGACATCGCTGAAAACTTTTCAGCCAACATGTTTAACAAATCACTGGATTTCAATGTCTATGTCGATCCTCTTCTGCCCAAAGAGATCATTGTGGATGATATGAAACTCAAACGTGTTGTGATGAACCTGATCGGCAACGCGTACAAGTTCACACCTACGCATCAGAATATAGAGTTCTCAGTGAACTATATGCCAGAAAAACAGAAGATCGAGATCTCTGTCAAAGACACAGGGATAGGGATCGCAAAAGAGAAACAAGATGAGATCTTCAAAGCTTTTAAACAGGCTGATGAGAAGACCCATGCAGAGTTTGGTGGTACGGGGCTTGGGCTTTCCATCAGTGCTGAGTATGTTCGAGAACTTGGCGGTGAACTGCAACTCTCAAGTGCATTGGACAAAGGAAGCACTTTTTATTTTGAGATGCCGATCAAAGTGTCAAATCCGAATCCAAATATAGAAAAGTCGACATACAGACAGCATCGGTTTGCAATTTTACTTGAACATCATAATGTTGTCAGCGGTCATAACCTTATGCGCAATATGCTGCGAATGGGTGTGGGCGATAACAGTATAGCTATTATCAATAGTCTTGAAGATATAGCAGATGATACAACGCATCTTATATGTTTTCAAACACTTTTGAATGCAGAGAGTATTAAGGCGGCACAAGAACGCAGTCTGAAACTTCTGGTAGTAGAAGAAAAACTGTTGTCTCTTGCGAGGAGTGTTGAAGATCAGCCTTATGATGTGATCTCAAAGTATACGTATTATGCTGATACACTTTATGACTTTATTAAAGGTACAGTACGAACAAAAGTGTTGGTCGTAGATGATGATAAAATCAACATTGAGCTGATCAAAGCACTTTTAGAAGATGACTTCTACCATGTAGAAGTCGCTTATGACGGCTTGAGTGCACTCCAAAAGCTTAAAGAGGCTTCACAGAGTGGAGAACCGTTCCAGCTCTCATACCTGGATGAGAACATGCCGGGTCTCTCCGGAACAGAGGTAATGACACAATTTAGAGATTATGAAAAGAAGCAGGGAGAGAAACCTGTTTTAGCTGTTTCGATCTCCGGTGATCCGTTGCGAGATAAAAGTAAAAAGAGCCCGTTCGACCTTTACGTTGGCAAACCTTTTAAAAAGAAGGAGATCAAGGCTGTCTTGGAGCAATTAAAGAAAAAATGATTCTTTCCTGATGTATAATAAATGAAAATAAGTTATTATATATTAAAGGCAAAAAGATGCTCCATGAGAAAGAACTTAAGATCGTTTTGGCTGATGATCATGGTATCGTCAGAAGTGGCTTGCGCTCTCTTATCGAACAGCAACCTCATATGAATGTCAGTGATGAAGCCTCCTCTTTTGCCATGTTGCTTGAAGTGCTGGAAAAAACATCATGTGACCTTCTTATCCTGGATCTGAACATGGGAGACAAAAATGGTCTGCAGTCGGTCAAAGAGATCAATGATATGTATAAAGAGATCTCTATTCTTGTTTTGAGTATGTATCCCGAAGATATGTATGCACTGCAGTCTATAAAAGCAGGTGCTTTGGGCTACCTGAACAAAAAAGTGATCTCAGAGGAGTTGATCGATGCCATCAACACCGTAGCCTCGGGAAAGGTCTATCTCTCTGAGGCGGTCAATGAGACACTGTTGTACGGTGAGTCCTTGGACAAGGAGGAGAAAAGCCCTTCCGAACTGCTTTCAAAGAGAGAATATGAAGTTCTCTCCATGATCGCCTCAGGTCTCAGCTATAAAGAGATCTCTGAAAAGCTCTCCTTGAGTCCTAAGACTGTTTCGACTTATCGCAGACGTATTTTAGACAAACTCTCTCTCGAAAACAGCAACCAGCTGATCCATTTTGCCCTTCAAAACGATATCATCTCCTGACACTTAAAGACGGTTTCGTCTAATAATGTAGGCTATTTCTGACATACTTTGGTACTAGCAAAGTATTATAATGATTAATATCTGTACAACATTGAATATATGTTATGTATAAATCCAATTAATTTGAGTGTGTCTATGAATCAAGTTTTAAGATCGATCCGTAGTAAACTTATCATGCTGATGGTAGGTGCCAACACCCTTTTTGTATTATTGATGATATTGTATATAGCGTATTCAAATAATGAAGTGTCAAAGACATCCTTGCTCCATGAACTGGATCAGGAACGCAATCTGAGCCAGAGTTTTTTTAACATGACAATACAGCATGAAGCTGATCATTCACAAATACTTGTTTCAAATCTACACATGTTACATCTGCTTCAAGAAGATAATGCCAGTGGAGTAAATGAATTTTTAAAAGAAGAACGTCAAGTACTCGATTGTGATCAGATCCTGATCTTAGATAAAGCGGGACAATTACTGGGAGAGACTTCCTCTCTGCCAATACCTGCAAAGGGGCTTATGTCCAAAAGCTTTGTTAAAGAGAGTATTGCCTCGAGAAGAGAAAAAAGTGCACTGTTTTATCAAAATGGAAAGATCTACTATTACTCAGCTATGCCTCTGTTTGAACAGGGAACACTGGAAGCGGTTGCTATTGTCACCAAAGCAATGGACACGGACTTCCTACAGAGACTCTCCTGCGATACGTCTATAGATTATGCACTGCTCTATGGCAGCAAAGTCATCTCATCGACATTGGACAGGAACAAAACACTTTTGGCGAAGATTGCACTCTCAAAAGAGCAGAGCCAATGGCTTTGTCTGCACCCTGCCCAGAACTTGAACACTAAGATCGAAGATGAGGATTATTATGCCTCATTCAGTTGTATAGGTATGGATGAGGCTTCTACCCCTTTTATTTTGATGGTGGGTATAAAAGATAGAGGTCTCTATGCTGTTTTTAATCAGGCATTTTTTAAGATCGTTATACTCTTTTTGATCGCGTTGATACTCAGCAGTTTTATTGCGATGTTTTTGAGTAATAAGATCCATAATATACTGACAAAGTTCATTTTTTATACGCAGCAGATCAAGCAGGGTGACTATAAAACAAAAATAGAGATAGGGACTGGAGATGAGTTCGAAATCTTGGCACAAAACCTTGAAAGCATGCGGGAGTCGATTTACAAGCAAGATCACACTTTACAGGATTATGCTGCCAATCTTGAGAAAAAAGTAGAAGAGCGTACCCGCAAGCTTAATATTCAGTATAATCTGCTTGAAACGATCTTTGACCTTCAAGACGAGATGATCATTGTTATTAAAGATGCAAAGATCACCTATGCCAACCGTAGTTGCCTGAATTATTGCGGTTTTTCTGGCTTGGAAGAATTTGAGCAAAAGAGAAATCTGTATGAAGTATTTGGTTATCCTGACAAGAAAGCTATGCAAAAACTATTGGAGGAGGGTGGGCCTTTTCCTACAGAATTGGATATCGATGACAGTTATGGGAACAGTGCGCACTTTGAGATCAAGTTTTACCCGATTATGGAAGAGCACAATGGCTATATGGTTATCTTTAATGACATTACACGCCATAAAAAGGAGAAAGAGCGTCTTTATCTACAGGCAACAACTGATGCTTTGACCCATCTTTCCAACCGTTATGATTTTGAACATAAGTTTGCGACTATTTTGAAGCAGGTTGTCAGAAACCATGACAGTGCTGTCTTCTGTATTATGGACATAGACAATTTTAAAAAGGTCAACGACACTTATGGACATGCGGTGGGCGACAAGATCTTAAAAAGAGTATCAGAGCTTCTAATGTATAATATTAGAGCAAGTGATCTTTTAGCCAGATGGGGTGGAGAAGAGTTTGTTATCGTCTATTATCCTATTGATTACCAAAATGCTTATAACAGACTTGAAACGATCAGAAAGATGATCGAAAAAGAGAATGATGATGGACTGCCGCATATAACGTGTAGTTTTGGTGCGACAGTGGTGCAGTTTGATTCAAATGAACAAAAGGTCTTCTCTCTTGCAGACAAAGCCTTGTACCAGGCCAAAAAAGAGGGTAAAAACTGTGTCCGTTTTCTTTAGTCCTCATCTGACTCTTGTTCTTCTTGAGACAATTTGTAGGCGATATAAGCTTTCATCATGTCTTCAGAAAAATCTTCGTGATCTATAGGCAGTTCGATCTTTTTTTCTTGTTCTTTTATGAGAGGAACTTTAACACTTTCCTGACGGGCATAGTAGAAGATGCCAACAAAAAAAGTGAAGAGTGTCAGTATCAAAAGTTCTATCATTGTGACTCCTTTTCTTTTTAGTTGAGAAGAGTATAAAAAAAATAAGTGTGGAAATAATGGCAAGTTTCTATTGTGAGACAAACTCTACGGTAGACACTTTGGTTGTCATTTAATTATCATGGAAATGCTTTATAATAGAGAACAGGGGTAAAACTGGGTTTTAGTGTCCAAAAGGTAAAACTGCAGATGTACGGTATATGACTAGTGTCAATATATCGTTTTAACTGCTATATAAAAAGAAGAGTAATCAATGAAAAAAACAACTAACATCATAACCCTTATAGGCAACTTCCTGGGGACAGAAAAAATTGCGCTCAAAGAGAACATCTTAAATGAAAAGAATGGTTTCCACGTTCAGGATGATGAAGTGACTTTTGATTTTGCATCGATGCATATTGATTTCAGATCTTGTCAGCATATTGCTCCACAAGAGGAGTTGGACTTTCTTTACAACCTGCTGGACCTTCATCTCAAATCAGTTGAGGCACTTGACCAGAACTGCCTCAGCAGTGTAAGCAACCATGAACTCAAAAACATCCTCTCTTCCGCGCAGCTCTCTCTTGAAATGTTAAGTACCTATGATTTTGATAAAGATGACCGTACCAAATTGCTGTCACAGGCCTTTAATGCCGTCAGTCAGTCAGTGTCACTTTTTAACGAGATGCTTCTCATAGAGAAACTGCAACACCAGCAACAGAGCAACAGTATTGATATAGAGATGATCCATGTTCGTCCTATAGTAGAGTCAATTTTAGAGACACTGTATTCAGAGATCACAGCAAAATCTCTTGAGGTCGAAGTAGTCGATGAAGGTGAAGATGTAGCGATACATGCCAGTGCGTTTTGGATAGAACGTGCTCTATTCAACCTGATCTCCAATGCCGTCAAATACAATACCGAACATGGGTTTTTGCGTATCACATTTACAAGTGACAAAAAGAGATTACGTGTCAGTGTGGCAGACAGCGGTATTGGTATCAAAGAGAGTGAGCAGGACAAGGTCATGCAAAAGTTTGAGACCAGTAATGCCACACAGACACAGGGGACGGGTATAGGTCTGGCCCTTGTTCAGGCCGTTGTAGATGCACATAAAGGGACCTTGGAGTTCGATAGTGTTTATGGTGAGGGTACGAATTTCATTATGATACTTCCGAGAAAACTCAATGCAAACAGAATACAGCATCCTATGGCAGTTATGAATGCTGCACTCGTCTTGATGATGGTTGGGGTAAGTTATCTTTTTCCGGTGATCCCTTCGTTCAACAACATAGAGACTGCAGACAACTTTGATCTTATCAAGCTTGAGCATGGTTCCACGATCAAGATCGATAAAGGTGCCCAATACAGTTTTTGGGACCTGCACAAT
>WGDB01000141.1 GCA_015493495.1 Helicobacteraceae bacterium
TCAACTCCAGAACTCGTAGAAGTAACTGAGTAGTTCTCAAGACTTTAAACAGGGGCTTTTAGCCTCTTGTTCCATCTTCTCTTTCAATATCACAAAAACCGTTTCATAACACATCACATAAAAACTTTCTATCTACCTTCATCTCTCTATTTTTTTATCAATACAGTTTAATCACAAAGTAAGCGTTGTATTAATAGTTTTTTCGAGCTAATTTATCCAAGTTTAACTGAGCATTAACTACACTAAGCTATTAATTTTCACCATACTAAGGGGCTACTACGAAATCCTATCAGAACCTTGTCATGCTGCAAAACCTCTACCGGTTGAGAGCACTCGGATTTAACTACAGTGACCCTTTTATAACCAACACACCTACCCTCACGCAAGAGTTACCCGATGATTTAAATGCGCTCTATAACACCATCTCAGAGTGCCACCTTTGTGACCTGAGTAAGTCCAGACATCAGAGTATGCCAGGAAGTGGTAACCTGCAAAGTGACTTAATGATCGTAGATGCCTATGTCTCTGCAAGTGAAGATGATGCCAACGACTACTATGTCGGTAAATCTGGTGAGATCTTGATCAACATGCTTGAAAAAGTCATAGGGCTACGCCGCGAAGAGGTCTTTTTTACCCATGCCGTAAAATGTAAGCCTCTAGGAACGAACACACCCTCAAAATCTGAGTTTAACAGTTGTAAACCCTACCTCTATAAACAGATAGAGACAATTAAACCCAAAGTCATCATGGCCTTGGGTGAGGATGCCTACCGACTTCTTACCGGAGACAACACCTCTTTTGAACAGGTACGCGGTCAAAAGGTAAAGTATGATGACTATCTTATCGTTGCCATGTACCACCCACAGTATCTACTGCGTAATCCATCGATGAAAAGTGTTGCACTTACCGATCTTAAAACCATTAAAGGTTGTTTATGAAATTCTACCTTCTATTACTTCTTCCCCTACTTCTTTTTTCTGAGAGCTCTCAAATCTCATCTATTCCACTGCCAACTACCTATGTTCAAGGTATAGACATTAATGAAAGCTGTGACAACAACTGTCTGCAAGCCTACGTAGAATCTGGCGAGATCTTTACATTTTTGGCACTGGCACAAAACAAACTAGCATGTATGGAACTTGAAGATGACCGTATGATCTATGGAGGTCTTTTAAACATTGGTGCACCTGACACCAAGAGAGAGCTTAAGATCGCTATGATCCTTCCGTACAAACTCATAGGTCGTTATGCTTACTCTACTTCTAATGCCGTTTTTGCTTACCTCTTAACACGTAACCACCCTTTTGTACTTAAAAATTTTCAAGTCAAAGATGAAAGTGCAGAGGAGATGCAACGCGTTCTTCAAGAGATTAAAGACGAAGAGTTCCACTACGTCATTGCCCCTTTGACCAAACGCGGTGCAGATGTTGTCTCCTCTATAGAAGATGAATTAACCATCTACTTTCCAACTATTCATGTCAGCGACATCAACAGTTCTGAAGAGAATGTCTATTTTGGTGCTATTGACTATCAAGCACAGATCAACATACTGACCAAGCGTGCCACCTCACCACTTGTAGTCTTTTATGACAAGTCGACTAAAGGTAAAAAGCTCTATTCACAGACTAAAGAGAGCTATATGGACAAAAACCTCAGTTTCCAGCCAAGCAGTCGTAAGGCGGTCTACAAAGAGTTTGATATGGATTACAAACCCTCTATGGAACTCTCTAAAAAGCGTCTGATCGCTTATGGTATCGATCGTAAGACAACCAACCTCAAGTGGCACCTTGAAAACAACAAAAAGATCCAGTTTGGTTCATTTTTTCTAAACACACCTGTCATCAAAACAACAATGATCCTCTCCCAGTTCACTACCTATGATACCAACACCACCAACATACTCTCAACACAGATAAACTACGACCCACTGCTCTTTTCTATGACCCAAGAACAAGATCGTAAAGATGTCTTTATCGCTAACTCCATCAACATCAACAATAACACCCTCATCCAAGCCAATTCCTTACTAAGTAATGACATTGTCTATGACTGGATCAACTACGCTTCTACTATAGGTATAGACTACTTCTACCATGAGATCACCCATACAGAACGCGCATACCAATTACCTATGGTTGACAACCAAGTATTCTATCCCGTCTCTGTCGTAACACTTGCAGGTACCCATTTTGAAGTGGTTGAAAAGGGAGTGCTACCCTCTTTTGATAACAATGTCACCTCGCTTGAAAACAACACAACTACTCCAACTATATTTTGAAAAAGAGTCATGACCATATGAGAAACTTCCACTTACTTCTACTGACCTTAACCCTCTTGATAATAGGAGGTTGTAGTACCAAACAACCATCCACTGCGCAGCAAGAAGAGAAACCAGACGCCGATGCCTTTGTCTCCCAGGTCAAAATAGCGATGATCTTACCAGAGAAGCGCATCGGTCGTTATGCTGAAAGTACTTCAACAGCACTTTTTGCGTACCTGATTAGTAGAGACCATCCCTTTATACTTAAGACTTATACAGTAGAAGAGGTTTCTAAAAAGGTACTTGAAGAGACCTTAGAGCAGATCGAAGCAGATGGTTTTCGCTATGTCATAGCACCCTTGACATTAGAGGGAGCGAAGAACATCGCACAAACCGAAACAGAACTCTTTATCTATCTACCAACGATCCATATGAGTGATCTGAAAACCGACAATCCTAACATCTACTGTGGCGCCATAGATTATACCCAACAGATCGATGCACTCATGCCTAAAGTAAAAGCACCCCTTGTCATAATGTACGGTACTTCGACTCGGGGTAAAAAACTGATGCAACTGACCAAAGAACGTTACAAACAGATATCAAAAGAAGATTCACAAAAAAATGCCGTTTTGACATATGGCATTGATAGAAAAAGAAGCAATCTGCGCAGCTACTTTGAAAACAACCAAAAGATCGCCTCAGGTACACTCTTTTTAAACACTCCGATCATCAAGAGTACTATGGTTCTTTCTCAACTCTCCGTATATGATGTCAACATCACAAATATACTCTCAACACAGGTCACCTATAACCCACTACTGCTTTCCATGACCCAAAAACGCAGTAGAGAGGCTCTCTACATCGCCAACTCCATCACTATACAAGATGATGATGTCATCCAAGCCAACAGTGTCTTAGGAAACGACATCAATTACGACTGGATCAACTACGCCACAACGGTTGGTGCAGACTATATCTATCATCTAATGAGCGGTAAAGAACGTCACTACGACTTGCCTATGCAAGACAATCAGATACACTACCCAGTCCATCTTATGCAAGCCGTCAACACACACTTCGAAACGGCACAAAAATAATTGTTCCTAAGAGAGTAACTGCTTTAACATCTCTCTGGTCTCATCATCAAACCGTCCGATGGTACCATCATGATTCAAGTACGCCAACTTGATTTTCATCTCAAAGATCTTTTCATCTTCTCTGTAGATGATCTGCTTTAGAGTAAAAGAGGCAAACTTTAAACTGACCAACTCCGTCTTAACTTCCAAAACATCCGCAAAAAAAGCAGGTTTGACATAGTTGGCTTCCAAAGAAGAAGCTACAAAGTGACCACTCTCCAAAATAGGATTTTTCCCTTTAGAAAAAAACATCTCACTACGCGCACGCTCACAAAAGTTTAAGTAGTTGGAGTGATACACCACTCCACCGACATCGGTATCTTCATAGTAGACTCGTATTTTCATCTTTATCCTTATTATCCATCAATATATATATCTGGTGTTAAACGATCCACACCCCATCTTTGAAGACACACACATCTCCAAGGGTTACGCTCTCAGTGTCGGCAAAGACATCAACATGGTACATACCGTCCCTGCGTTTGAAACCGGGTTTTCCATACATACCGTGTTTGGCACCTAAAGAGACATGGACACCACACATACGTTCGTAGCTTCCGGTGTCATTGAGGATTCGGGTTTTACTCAGTGCACGATTTAGACCAAAACCTAACTCTCTCACCCATATAACACCCTCATCTCTTCTAATGTTGGAGAGGATCACTTCAAAAGCAGGTGTAGCATCTTCACAGGCTATGACCTGCCCCTCTTTTATGAGCAGTGTCATTGGTTTTGGTGGCACATTTACCTTATAGTCTATGTCTCCAAAGCTGATGATCTTTAAACGACCATTTAGTGCTTTCAGATCTACTGCTTCAGTAAAAACTTCACCAATAGGAAACTGCCCACCAACATTAGGCATCTCTGAGTAGTCGCCAATGTTTAACTTCGCAGACTCAAAAGCGCAACCATACGTCAAGGTCTCACCACCACTGACCACAACACCAGAGTCAGCGTGGTCTATTTTCTCTTTGAGTGCCCGTCCTGCACCTCGTGTGTAGTCAGCATCATAATGCAAGGCATCGACGTATGCTTCTGCTTGATCATCAGACATACGACTTAGGTGGGGATGTTCTATTACTTTGATCTTGCGTTTGAACAGTTCAACTCTAATACGAAAAGCATCAAGACGAAAACTAGTGGACTGTATAAGTACCGTTAGGTCTAGAGGATTAAGTGCATTTAAGACACATAAGATCTCCTCAGGAGGTGTCTCATCAAAATCTATGACCTGTGCATTGGGCAGACTTTTTTGATATCCTGCACTTAAGACTCTTGAAAGCAGAGAACGTTTGTCGTAGACGATCACGGCCTTTTCATTTTCACTGTAGGTAAAAGCTTCTTTAAGCAATGTAGTGACGTTAGCCGTGACTTTCTCAACCAAGTCGTCAAATAAAGGTGAGGTAATAGACATGAGACTCCTATTCTATTTTATAACCGAATTATAGCTTAGATTGTACATGCTTTAGTTGGCTTATGTTAAGCTTCTTTCAATCAAACAAGGAGACACTATGATCTTGATAAAAACAGTCACACTGCTAACTATTATGTTCTTTTTTACCGCTTGTCTTCAAGATCAGCCCAAGGTACCTAAAAAAGCAGCCGAGATTGCTATGAGTGATGTCAAAACTATATTGGTCTATCCTTTTTATCAAGACCATACCAACATCACAGGGATTATGAGAGAGACCCTCTCTGAAGCCGCACGAGAAGGAACACCTCTTTTTAATATCGTGACCTTAAAAGCGACTTCCAAGGCTATAGAACAGACACAAGTCACACCAAAAGAGTTTTTTAGTTATAAAAGCCTGCTCAAGGTGGCCCGTAAAACTAAAAGTGACGCTGTTCTTTTTGGAAGTGTTGAGGAGACCAATAGCACTGAAAAAGTCACCTTTGAAGATAGAACACGTTGTAAAGAGGCTAAATGCTGGAGTATAAAAGTTATGTGTAAACAGCAACAGCAGTATTTTGTGACAACGCTGAACCTACTTATAGTCAGACAAAAAAAACTTATCTATACCAAGCAGTTCAAACAGGGCCAAGTTTGGTACCACTGTGCCGATGATCACAACAAGATCCCTTCTGCACTGGAAGCCAAGCAGATACTGGCGCAAAAAATCGCTAAAAAATTTGTGTCAAAACTAATACCGGAATACTAAAGGGCACCTCTAAAGTCTCTCTTTTAACTTCTGAACACGTGCATACGAATCCAAAATACGTTTTTTAGAGATCTTTCCTGCTTCGATCTGTTTTTTAACCACCGCTACAACAGTCTCAAGTTGCAATGGCTCTGCCAACTGGTTAGCAAAAAGCAAGAGATCTACACCTGAGTTTATGGCCAAGGTAATGGTCTCTGTAAGGGAATAGTGTTTATAAATAGCCGCCATTTGAAGGTCGTCAGTAATGATCACACCCTCATAATGCATCTGTTTTCGTAACAACTCAGTGTTTACCTTGTATGAGAGTGTAGCAGGATACTTGGCATCAAGGTTTTTGTTAAAGATGTGTGCTGTCATGATCATGTCTACATTTTGTGACTCTATCATGTTTTGAAAAGGTTCCAACTCTTTAGGTGTCCAGGTCTTGGTAACATCTGTAAAACCCTTATGAGAGTCCGACTTGGAAGAGCCATGACCAGGAAAATGTTTGATTACAGTGACGACATGGTTTTTACGATGTTCTTGAACAAAAATAGAAGCATAGGTACTCACGACTTTAGGATCACTTGAGAAAGAGCGTTTTTTACCAGCAATGATAGGGTTATACGTAAAGAGAAGGTCTACACTGGGTGCAAAGTTTGTGTTAATACCATTTTGAGCCAACATATGGGCCATTGCATCATAATAGTGTGCTGCCGTCTTAACATCTTCTTTTGCAACATCTTGTGCAGAGGGAAAGGTCTTAAATCCATCTCTCGCTTTGAGACGTGCTACTTTACCGCCCTCTTCATCCACACAGATAAAAAGCTTTTCATCGCTAATAGCCTGTAGGTCATGGTCAAGTTTGCGCAACTGTTGCGTATTCACAATGTTTTTACGCTTCATCTTGTTCATCGGGTCCTGGTCAAACAAGATCACCCCGCCCAAACCAGCCTTCACTTCTGAGGCAATGGTACTTTTAGCATTTATGTCAGTGCCATGGAACCCTAAAACAACCAGTCCTGCGATTTTCTTGTCAAGTGTCAGTTCATCTGCTTGGGAGACGAGAGTTGTAAGTGAGAGTAATAGAGATACCAAAAAAGGTTTTAGGGTCATGAGTTTTCCTTAGAGATTGTTGTTGATTATGGTGTTTTTTGTAAAGATACTACTGTATATTTTAGCCGCACGTACTTTTTTAAGAGCATGCAGATGGGTCATCTTGTGTGCATCCGAACCTAACATGTCTACCATGCCGGCATCAACCAGACGTTTTGCTGCTTTTTGAACAGGTTTGGAGTAGTACCCACCTAAAGAGGGAATGTTCAACTGAAACAGTACACCCTTCTCTTTAAGACGTTCATACTTGCTGAAATCATCATGCATGTAAACATAGCGTTCAGGATGGGCAAGCACGGGAGTATAGCCTGCCACCTCGATCTTAAAAAGCATCTCTTCGAGATGGTGCAGTGGTTGGACATAAGACATCTCAAAAAGCATGTAATTCTCACCAAAGCTCAATATCTCTCTCTTCTCCACCAACTCCATCACTGTTTCGTCTAAGTAGTACTCAGAAGCAACCGCTATCTCCATCTCTATATTTTGTGACACAAGCTCTTTTTTCAGTGCTACCAAGCCCTCTTCGAGAACATCTTTTGTGTTTGGAAAGCGATGACTCATAATGTGAGGTGTTGTGATAAGTTTAGTATAGCCCTGATCTTGAAAAGAGCGTATCATCTCTACCGACGCTTCCATCGTTTTAGCACCATCATCGATACCGGGGATAAGATGTGAATGAATGTCTGTAGATATCGTTGGTATTTCGATGTTTTGTTTTGAAAAAAGATTTTTAATCAACGTTATCATTTTTTTCTTTCACTTGCGCAACGTACACAGTAGCGTGTCTCTGGCATGATCATCAGCCGTTGCAGTGCGATCTCATCTTCACAGATCTCACAGAGACCATAATTATCATCGTTACATTTGGACTTGGTATATTTAAGACGGTTGTAACGTATTTTCGCCGTTTCATATCGCCCTTGCAGTACCTCTTGGTTACACATCATCTCTGAGCGCAGCAAGTCACCTAAAGAGCAATCTGGTGTTATAGGTTGTAACTGTTCTTCTAAGTCCACCAGTTCTTTTTTCAATGCTGCTATGTTTTCATCCAGCACTAGAGACAGGGCGTTTCTCTCTTCAGTGTTCATCGTAGAGTTATGAAGGGTCAACCGTCTCTAAGACTTCCAAGCCAAAACCACTCAGACCCACAAAGTCCGGTAGCTGTGCATTGGTAAGCAGACGCATATGTTCTATGCCATAAAGCTTTAAGATCTGTGCACCCACACCAAACTCTTTCATGTTAGCATGGTTTTGGTCCGGATTGTTTATAAAGAGCAGAACACCACCATTTTGTTTTAAATACTCTATAGAGTCTATAAGTAGTTGATACTTCTCTTGGTTAAGTAGTAGTTCTATGTCTGATATGACATTATGGACCTTGACATTGGCTGTCTCACCGATGTGATGAAAAGCGATCGCAGTGTGTTCAAGGCCTTCATGGTCGACAAAGGTACGTTTTTGAGCCTTCATACCAAAGAAGTCGATCTCCTCTTCACTCACAGCGTTGACCAGGATCTCATTGGCCAGACGATACTCCACGATGTCGGAGATAAAGACCGTCTTCAGATTATGTTTCTCAGCAAAAAGATCCAAGTCATCACGACGTGCCATCTCTCCATCATCTTTAATGATCTCACAGATAACACCACAACCCGTAAGTCCTGCCAAACGACAAATATCTACAGAGCCTTCCGTATGTCCTGTTCGGACCAAAGTTCCGCCATCTTTTGCGATCAAGGGAAATATATGTCCGGGACGCGCCAGCTCTGTAGGTTTACTCAGCGGGTTGGCCAAGATATTAATAGTCATGTCCCGCTCTGCTGCAGAGATACCCGTCAGTGCATCTGCCGCATCAACAGAGACTGTAAAAGCAGTCTCATACATAGAGTTGTTTGAAGAGACCATCGGATTAAGTTCCAAACGCTCTGCGATCTCACCGTCAAGTGTAACACAAATGAGACCTCTTGCCTCTTTGGCCATAAAGTTGACATGTTCCGGTGTGGAAAAGACAGAAGCATAAACAAGGTCACCCTCATTTTCTCTGTCTTCATCATCACACATAATGATCATGTTCCCTTTTTTGATCTCTTCTATAGCATCTAATACACGTTGTATGGGTGTCATTTCACATCTTTCTACATAGTTTTTATATGGAAGAGATTATAGTCAACTTCCACCTAAAGCCTTATCAATTCGCTAAGTTAGTTCAAATTTTAATATTTATGTGAGAAAGACTTGACAAAGTAAAATGAATACCCTATAATTCCGCCCTCTTAAGCATCTTGTTTAGGTTCAAGTGATGGGGTATCGCCAAGCGGTAAGGCACCAGTTTTTGGTACTGGCATTCGGGGGTTCGAATCCCTCTACCCCATCCATAATGCTTTTAAAATTATCTCACTTGAGACTGTTTTAAAAGTATTTGATTTTGGTTCTAACCAAGGCAGCTTCGACTGAGGTATCCATCAGGGATCCGAAAGAGACGCTAACGCAGGGTAGGAGCAAAAGCAAAAACTTTTAAATGTCGCGGAATAGAGCAGTTCGGTAGCTCGTCGGGCTCATAACCCGAAGGTCACAGGTTCAAATCCTGTTTCCGCAACCAATTCACAACAAAACTTAAATCACTAAAAATTCATAAAAACATTATGCCAACTCTTTCACACAAAACGCTACAATTACAAAATATATCAACCTAAAAAGAGACAATCATGCCACCAAACTTAGACACTTCATCTACCGGACTTAATGTTTTACTTCTTCTTGTACTTTTTGGTATCTTCTTTTTTGTACTTAAAAGTAAAAAGAGTGATGACACTGAAGATAAGAAATAATCTACTTCTTCACCTCACGCCCTATTTTACCCTCGACAGAAGCTATCTTGCTCTTGAGACGGTTGGACTTACCTTTTCGTATGTCAAACTTTAGTGACGAATAGACACGCTCACAGTCGCCTAAGGCTTCATAAGACTTTTCTATGATGTCTAGAGCCTCACGCATGGTCTCGGTCTCTATGATCGTCCCCATAGGTGTTAACTGATAAGCAGCACCACTTTTGTCGATCATATCGATGATCTTACTCACAGAAGCCGAAACCCCTGCTCCTTCTCTACCATCTGCACTTGTAGGAAACATCGCAAACTCTAGTAATACACTCATTTTGACTCACTTTTTTAGCAGAAGAGTAGCGACTACTTCTCTTTAAAATAATTTGGTATCTCTTTTAATATTTTTTGATAAATCTTTTCAAAGTCACTGGAGTAGACTCTCGTCTCACCTATAGAGGTGATGAAGTTGGTATCTCCGCGCCATCGTGGCACCAAATGCATATGAATGTGTTCAGCGATCCCTGCACCTGCTGCACCACCAAGGTTCATGCCGATGTTAACACCTTGCGCACCA
Source organism: Helicobacteraceae bacterium (assembly GCA_015493495.1). Taxonomy (GTDB): domain Bacteria; phylum Campylobacterota; class Campylobacteria; order Campylobacterales; family Sulfurimonadaceae; genus Sulfonitrofixus. Next base: position 10,050 of record WGDB01000141.1, read on the forward strand.
AAAGCCTCTTTTAGAAGATGGACTCCCTTTTGCACCAAAGCACTCATGTGCAACCATGTCTCACCCTCTAGCTCTTCTAATGCATCTGTGTGATGGTGAGGTATTATCATAAAATGTCCGGGTGTATAAGGGTAACGATTCATTACAACAAAACAGTACCTGTCCCTATACAATACATGTAGTTTTTCATCATCATCTTTTTCGCTTGAGATATGACAAAAAACACACCCTTGTATCTTTTCATGAGTTACATAATCACTACGCCATGGCGCATATAAGATATCTTTTTTATCTAACATATTCACACCTTATTTCATCTGTTTACAGTACGTAGTATAACAAAGTTATTGATTGTAGATAGTATCTCGCTGTTATTCCCAAATCAAGAAATAGAGATTCATAAAAGTCCAACAATAATGGCGATCCAATAATACGAAGTAAAAATGAGAATATTGTCATTCTTTGCATTCTCTATTGAGCACTTTTGCATAAGATATATTGGGAAGTCATATTTTCACTAAAAAAA
>WGDB01000142.1 GCA_015493495.1 Helicobacteraceae bacterium
AGGTGTCTTTAGTTCCGATTGTCTAGGTGGCTATAGAGAGAGGGAAACGCCTGGCTCCATTCCGAACCCAGAAGCTAAGCCTCCCTTCGCTGATAATACTGCACCTTTCAGGTGTGGAAATGTAGGTCGCCGCCTAGTTCTCGGATTAACTTAATCACTTCAATCTTCAAATAAATCATAACTTTAAATCAATTCAATCTCATATTAATTCTATACAACTATTATTTCATACAAAATATTCCATTGGGTGTCTTTTTTATGGGATATTCTAAAGATGAAACTTATTTAATCATGCCTGCCTTATGGAGTGGGACAGGATCTGCCCCCTCGAGTATAGCTTTACTTTCTTAGCGCTTCGCTAAAAGTTAACCAATGTCCCTCTGTTGGACTGCTTGGATTTCAGTCTTGTAAAGCTCTTACTTTTTTATACGCACTTGTCACGACAGAAGTAAATAGGAGTAGGGTTATAATAGTTTATAGAATTTTACTATTAACAGTTTTGTAAATTGGTGTATGAAGGTTAGATATGAAAAAGAATGAACTTGTAATACTTTTGCATGGACTTGGACTTTCCAGTTTTACGATGTTATATATCGAACGCGGTCTAATCGCTGCTGGTTATGTGACGCTTAAAATTGATTATCCTTCTCGTAAATACAATGTCCCTCGTCTTTTAGAAATCACAAGCGGTCTTGTTCAAAGGAATACCACTATATCAGATTATGAGAAAGTGCACTATGTTGGACACTCTCTCGGGGGTATATTGGCCCGTCTGTTAGCTTTGAAACATCTTGATAATAATCTAGGGTGCTGCGTAGCTTTAGGATCTCCAAACAGAGGGTCTGTATTAGCTGTGAAGATGTGTAAATATGGATTGATAAATGCTTTTTTTGGACCGGCATTGTCTGACATCTCTTCTGGATCAAAGTTTATTAATACTTTAACCGTATTACCTAAGTGTTATTTTGTTCTTAGAGGTACCAGAAGCAGCTTTACACCTTTTGGAAATTGTTTGGGTAAATCTAATGATGGTACTGTTATTGTAGACGAGATGGTGCCTGAGGGTATGGCAAGTGCATATGTTTATGATTTTTATGTGTCACATTCGTCTATGCTGTTTAATATAGATGTTAGAGATAAAGTAATTGATATTTTAGAAAATAATTTATTTTAAAAGTTGTTGGAAAGTTGGTGACCCCAAGGAGATTTGAACTCCTATGGCATGGATGAAAACCATGAATCCTAACCATTAGATGATGGGGCCAACAATAATAAGTGGTGTCCCGTGATGGATTCGAACCATCGGCATCCTCATTAAAAGTGAGATGCTCTACCAGCTGAGCTAACGGGACGTTAGCAAACGTTGAAACTCAATGTTTGTGGACGGGAATTATAGACAAAAGTATCTTTAATGTCAAGTGTTTTGAACTAAATTACTGAAATATTTCATAATTTGTTGATATTAACTTCAGTGAACAGTCACTGTGGGATTCATGAACATTGGTAACATTCACTATTTAGTTACTGTTTTTCTATTTTTGGCTTATTGTATTTGCTATAGATATGGGATAATACAAGATATTTACATAGATGTCGCTAGATTTAAAGGATAGGGTTTATGATCAATAAGATTGAGTCCATAAAAAAAGAAGTCGCAAAAGTTGTAGTAGGTCAGGAAAAGATGATTGATGGTCTTCTTATAGGGCTGCTCTGTGAAGGTCACATACTTATAGAGGGGATTCCAGGTCTTGCCAAGACTACAACGGTCAATGCGCTCTCTAAAAGTCTTGGACTGAACTTTAAACGTGTACAGTTTACCCCAGACTTGTTGCCTTCTGACATTTTGGGTGCAGAGATCTATGACCCTCAGAACAACTCTTTTAAGATCAAACATGGTCCCATCTTTACAAACTTGTTACTGGCAGATGAGATCAATCGCGCTCCAGCCAAGGTTCAGTCTGCACTTTTGGAAGTGATGCAGGAGAAACAGGTGACTATAGGTGATGAGAGTTTTCACTTGGAACTGCCTTTTTTTGTTATGGCGACGCAAAACCCTATAGAACAAGAGGGTGTCTACCAACTTCCTGAAGCGCAACTCGACCGTTTTATGTTCAAACTTGTTGTGGGTTACAACACCAAAGAAGAAGAGTTAGAGATCGCACGTCGTGTGGCAAGAGGCACCGCTGAAGAGATAGAAGCTGTTGTTACGGTAGAAGAGCTGTTTGCTATGCGTAAGGCGGTTAAAGAGGTTCATATCGATGAAGAGGTCGAAAACTATATCATCGAGGTTGTAGCAGCTACACGAGATCCTAAAGCCTATGGTTTAGAAGAGATAGAAGAGTACATACAGTTTGGTGCCTCTCCTCGTGTGAGTATTGATATGTTCAAAACAGTAAAAGGTATGGCATATCTACGTGGTAAAAGCTTTGTGACCCCTTCTGATGTGGCTTATGTTGCAAAAGAGTTGATGCGTCACCGTATTGTGTTGTCGTACGAGGGTGAGGCTGAAGGTATTACTACGGATGACCTTATTGTGAAGATCTTAGAAGCGGTTCCGATCCCATAATGGGTCTCTGAAGATGAGTACATTAAACAAAATATTGGTTCGGGCCCGCCGGCAAGTCTTTAGTGAGATGGTGGGAAACAACCCTTCTATATTTCAAGGAGAGGGGTATGACTTTATTGAACTCAGAGAGTACATGCCAGGTGATGACATACGCCATATTGACTGGAATATTACGGCCAAGATGCAGACGCCGTACATTAAGGTTTTTAAAGAAGAACGTGAACTCAACATTGTTATAGCCACGATGTTAAATGGCAGTGTCTATTTTGGCAGTGACAAAATGAAACAAGAATTGATGGCAGAGATCGTTGCAAACCTCTCTTATGCGGTGTTACATAATGGGGATCTGTTAAGTACCCATATTTATGCGGACAGGCTCTACAGCGAAAACAAACCTACCAAAAGGATCTCTTCTATCACTAAAAATGTGGATGAGATCTTGAAGTTTGATCCTCTGCACAAGCGAGCAGACTATCAGCAGCTTGCAGGTACTTTATATAAACGGGTACGGAAACGTTCACTGCTTTTGGTGGTCGCTGATTTTTTTGAGGTGCCTGACTTTAAACTTTTGGCTAAAAAACATGAGGTTATTGCAATTATAGTCAGAGACCGTTTAGAAGAACGTCCGCCAGTTATGGGATTTACCTCTCTTCGTGATCCTGAGACGGGAGAGCAGTTAGAGGGTGACTATTCTCAAAAGAGTGTGGATGCTTATGCGAAAAAAGTACATGAACATGATAGAGAACTTTATCATCAACTTCGTAAAGATGGTGTACGCTTTACGAAGGTCTATACTGATGAAAACAGTGCCATAGCACTCCGACGTCTCTTTGAAGGGCGGTTATGAGACCGGACACTAACATCATACCTATACACGATATCAAGCCACTTATGGAGGTTCCAGATAACTCGTTGACCTTTTTGATCATAGCGCTTATTATCGTCGTGAGTATTGCTAGTGGTATTATTTACTTGGTATATCGACATTTAAAAGACGGACGTGGATTTAACCAGCGTAAAAAGAGTTATAAGGCACTGCTGAACATTGATTTTTCCCATCCTAAAAAAGCAGCTTATGAGATTACCTATTATGGACGTATCTTTTCTGAGGATTCTCAACGCCTCAAAGAGGCTTATCAAAATCTGCTAGAGTATTTAGAACGCTATAAGTATAAAAAAGAGGTAGACTCGATCGACGATGAGTCTATGAGTTACTACAAGATTTACCTTGAGATGGTAGATGTTTGAGGGACTTTATTTCGAATACCCAAAGCTGTCTACACTTATAGTCATCTTTATCGCTTGTGATGCTTACTGTAAACTGCGTTCTCGAGCACTCTACTTTCCCCATATTAATATTTTACATCAAGAGAAAAGCCCTGTTTCGACCATACTCCTTTGGTTAAAATGGATAGCACTCTCTTTGCTGGTGCTGGCGATGATGTCTCCTGTTCGTGACCAAACGATTAGACTCGCAGCAGACAAAGAACGTTCCATCCTCTTTATACTGGAGAATGCTAAGAATGCAGAAGCGCCGCTTTTGACATTTTCATCGCTAAAAGAACAGGTTGCTACTTTTATAGAGGATGAAAAGAGTAGTATATTTGGGGTGAGTTTTTTGAACAGCTCTCCTTATTTGGCCACTCCGTTTACATCGAGTACTAAGGCACTGAAACTTGTTTTAGATATAAGTCAAAGAGAAGGAACCAAAGGTCCATTGGAAAAGGTCTTAAATATAGCGATTGGCTCTTTTAACAGTATATCAGAGGGGTTGAAGGTTGTTATTGTAATAGCGCAAAGCCATGAGATGAACAGTACTGTGAACGCCCAAAATATATTACAAGATTATAAAGAACAAGGTATCCATCTGTATGGATTAAGCCTTTCTACTGATGTCAGTAGTAGTGATTCTCTAAAAAAGTTTGCAGAAGGAAGTGGTGGTGCATTCTACCAACTTGAAAACAGTAAGGATTTAAGTAGTATATTGGAGGAGATCGATAGGCTTGAGGAGGTGAATCAGTTTGAAACTGATTTCAAAGAGTATTTTTATGTTTTTCCTCTTTTTTCCTCATTTTTACTTTTTCTTATGCTGATCTATCTACGTAACAGACAGGTGCAGGTTTGAGCTTTTTACATCCAGAGTTTATCTATATGATGTTGCCCATATTGGTGATACTTTTTGGAATGTTATTAACGCAAAAAGAGAAAGTAGAAGCGCACTTTTCACCAAGGATACTTGAAAAGCTGCAAGTGGACAGTGATCAGTTTTCTACAAAGACACGTAATTTCTTCTACTTTTTAATGCTGCTTTTTATGATCATATCTCTTGCCGGACCTGTGGTTGAAAAAGGCAGTGCAAAAATCGACGTTAAAAACGATACGGTCTATGTTGCTTTAGGCCTAGACGAAGGTGCAGAAAAAAGTAAAGAGGCATTGATAAAGACACTTGAAGATCTTGATAGACTCAAAGTTGGTGTGATTGTCTATGCTGAAGAAAGTTATCTGTTATCACCACCTACCTCTGATTATAGCTTTCTTAGATCCCAAATGAAAGAGCTTCGATTTTCTTCAGGTGCTTTAGATACACAACGTCTTATGAAAGCAGTAGCAACACTGTGGGAACCTGAAAAAAGAAAACAGCTTGTGATCTTGGTTGATGAAAAAGAGGCTAAGAGACTCTCCAAATATCAGTCAGAGATAAGAGGGACTATAGATACCCTTTATATTGTCACTACTCAAGATACCCTTAGTAATCGTCTTCATGCACTTTCCTCGCAAGTGGAAGTTGCTGAAAAACCTATTTATGTGTATCTTTTTGCGATACCTATTGGTTTTGCGATGTTAATGTTTATTTTGGCAAGCAGCTCTTTTCATCGTGGTGAAAAATACTATCTTCCGCAAGTTTTACTTCTCGGAATGTTGCTCTTTTCTGAAAAGGCTGAAGCAGGTTTTTTAGATTATCAAGTATTAGATCGTGCAGTACACTTTTATGATGATACAAAGTTTAGGAGCAGTGCTAAGGTGTTTGAAAACTATGGTTTGAAATATGAAAGTAAAGAGGCTATTTATAATGCTGCCAACAGTTATTATAAGATGGGTGACTACAAAAGAGCGGTGGCACTTTATCGCTCCATACATTTTGTTGATCGTGTATCAAATCATATGTTGTATCACAACTTGGGCAATGCTTTAGTGCAACTTCATGATGTGGTGTATTTAAGAGAGGCAGGGACAGCTTACAGGAAATCTTTAAAATACCAGTATGATCAGGAGACAAATGAGAACTTGGAAGCAGTTTCCAACTATTTAAATAGTATAAAAGGGAAAAATGTTACTCGTGTGCTGAACGCTTATATAGATCAAAAGCATAAGAGCGTTACTCTTCAAAATAAGAAGACTGAAAATGCTTTTTTGGCCCCAGAAAATAGGGCTAAAGTCCATTTATATAAGATCTTGCCTTGATCTTATGAGAAGATCTCTTCAAGCTCATTGCCTTTATGCATCTTTTCACTGACTTTATCCCAATCTTCATTTTTGATATCTTTTTTAAAGGCATCGAGTTCTGCTTGAAAGAGTTCTATGGCATCGAGAAGATTACCCCTGTTTTGTCTAAAGATATCTTCCCACATGTGGGGAGATGATTTGGCAAGGCGGCTCATCGAACGAAACCCTCCTGCTGCCATAGCTAAAATATTGTACTTGTCCTCTTGAGCTAAAACGGTGTTGGCTATTGAGTAGGAGATGACGTGTGGCATGTGTGAGATAAAGGCGGCGTGGCGATCGTGCTCATGGGCATGCATATAGCTCAGACGCATGTGGATCCCCGAGAAGATACGTACGGCGACCTCTTGTTGTTGGGTTCCGGACTCTTCCAAATCACATAAGACCACGACCTTATCATGATAGAGACCGTCAAATGCTGCTGCGGGACCATTATGCTCTGTTCCCGTCATAGGGTGTGCAGCGACAAAGTTTTGGCGTATACTTTGAGGTACGGCTTTGACAATAACCTCTTTGGTACTTCCCAAGTCGATGACGGTTGTAGAAGGAGCTATCTTTCCTTCAAGGTCTTGAAGTGACTGTATGACCCCGTTTACCGGGATAGCTAAAATAATGACATCCATACTGCAAAGGGTCTCGAAATCTATAAAATCTTTGACCAAGCCCAGTTTGAGTGCCTCTTGTTGATGTTGTGAGTTGTGATCGAGACCATAGACCTCTTTGACAAAGGCGAGCTTTTGGAGACTAAGAGCTAAAGAGCCGCCCATCAACCCTAATCCAACAATACCAATTTTCATATAAACCTCACTACTTTTTAATCGTTTGTAATCATAACTCATAGCTCTGTATAAATATCTTAGAAATCGCTACTATAGGGAATCTATTTACCCTATGTTAATGCTACTGCTGTTAAAATCACAGCCTAAAACTGTTGATATAGTGTTTTTGAAAAGTCACCTCGCAGAGCGCGGTTTTTTAGAGATACTCACGAAAGAGACTGATGAAGTTTATACATGCCGTTTCGGCACTCATGTTATCACTGCCACTATTCGCGACCACGATAACGGAGATAAAATTTGTCGGTATGGTTCACATCTCTGAGTCTATAGCCAAAAGCATGTTGAGCATCAGAGAGGGAGAACCTCTTGACCTTGAGGCGGTAGACGCTTCTGTTAAGAAGTTTTACAAGCAGGGTTATTTTACGGACATCTGGGTTGATGAAAAAGATGGGGTGGTGATTTTTCACTTTGTAGAGAAGCCTATTATCTCAAAGATCTCCATGAGTGGTTGGAAAGAGAGTGACAAAGATGTCCAAAGCTCTCTCTTGCAGATCAAAAAAGGGGCGCTTTATGATGAGAAGCGTCTTTTGGAAGCTAAAAAACGTATTATTGCTGCGTTGTCACAAGAGGGAAAGATCGACTCTGTTGTTGAGATCGAGACAGAATACCTAGACAACGGGAGTGTTGCAGTTGAGTTCAAAGTCAACGAAGGTGAGACTATTATTATCGAAGAGATGCAGTACTCTGGTAATGAAGGACTGGAGGCGGAAGTCTTTGAGCCACAGATCGCCAACAAAGCCCATCAGTGGATGGGTTGGTTTTGGGGTCGTAATGACGGTAAGATGCAGTTGGCAGAGCTGGGTTATGATCCTCTGCGTATTCGTGATGTCTATATGCAATATGGTTACCTCGATGCTAAGATCGATGAGCCTTTTACCCGTGTCGACTTTGACTCTTATACAGCACAGATGAGCTACCAAATAAGCGAGGGTGATGTCTACCGTACCAGTGGGATCGTGCTCTCACAACAAAAAGAGGTCATTGATGAGGCGACCTTGCGAGAAGTGGTTCGACTTAAGTTACAAGAGCCCTTTAATATCAAGACCTTCCGTGAAGATGCTGATCGTATTAAGACCAAGATCGCTGACTTGGGATACGCTTTTGTTCAGGTTGTACCTGACCTGCGTAAAGATAAAGAGAACAAGACTGTTGAGGTAGTATTTCGTATCACACCAGGTGAAAAAGTCTATATCCGTAACGTTATTATTGCTGGAAATGGTAGGACACTTGACCGGATTATCCGCCGTGAACTCTATCTTGGACCGGGTGAGCGTTATAACCTGACAGACCTTCGTGACTCTAAAAACTCACTGGGACGTACAGGTTTTTTTGAAAGTTCTACCATAGAAGAGAAACGTATTGATGAGCGTACTATGGACCTTGTGGTTAAGGTCAAAGAAGCACCAACAGGTAATATTCAACTGGGTGGTGGTTACGGCTCCTATGGCGGTATCTTGCTGAGTGTGGGTGTCAATGACAGAAACCTCTTTGGCTCTGGTATCAATGTTGGTATCAAGGTAGAACATTCTCAGCGTACCAAAAACTACTCATTTAACATTTCAAACCCTCGTCTGAACGACAGTGATTTCAGTGGTAATTTCTCGATCTACAAGTCGATCTATGAGTACAATGACTATACGGTTAACTCTGATGGGATTACTATGGGTATAGGACATCGTTTCACCCGTTTTATCAGTGGTTACTTGGGTTACAACTATGCTTCGGTGAGTTATGATGATATTGATCCTAATTACTTTGTATTAAACCCGCAGCTCAAACAGTATTTTGAGAGTTATAACAAAAGCTCGGTGACCATCAGTGCTAACTTTGATAATACAGATGATTACTATCTGCCACGTCGTGGTTGGGCTATCTCTCAATCATTTGAAAAAGCGGGGATCGGTGCTGATGCCAACTTCTTTAAAAGCCGTAGTACCATCAATAAGTACAATGGTCTTCAGGAATACATCGGTTTCGATGCGATCTTCAGATGGAAAAACCGTTACTTTGCTGCGGCAGACACAGGTTTCTTGCCTCAGGCAGAAGGTTTCTATATGGGTGGTCTGGGTTCAGTACGTGGTTATGAGTCGTACTCATTGCCATATATAATAGACCAAAATGGAAATGCCGTACGTGTCTCTGCAACCCAGACGGCTTCGAGTAATGTCGAGATGAGTTTTCCATTGGTACCAAAAGCAAAGATGCGTTTTTCACTCTTTTATGATGTGGGTTGGATCCATACCGGTCGTCCAGAACTTGGAACTGTCCCTGATATGTTCCGTATGGGTTATGGAGTAGGGTTGGAGTGGTTTTCACCTGTTGGACCACTCCAGCTTGTCTTTGCGAACCCTGTCAATCCTGAAAGTAATGACAAGGTCTCTCACTTCGAATTTACTATTGGACAGCGTTTCTAAAAACGTTTGAAGAAGTGCTGTGTAGCACAGAAATAGGCTTTGATCGTGCAACAAACTTAGGCTGTTGTAAAACGTACCTCAATCTTATTCTGACCGATGGCCATAACACTTTCTTGTGCCAAGTAGGCCACTTTTTTATGACTCTTTATCACTAAAACATCATCTTCAAAACTAAGATCAAAATCACGTACTCTTGGGTGATGTGCCAAGAGCGCATCTGCGAGTGCCATAATGTTAGTGAGTCTTTGTAAAGCATCTTGGGTTGGAAGTAAAGCGGCATATTTAGCAAAATAGTTCTTTTTGATACCCTTACCAAGTTGATGTAAGACCAGCGTCGAGATCAGCGCGATCTCTTCATGGGTATAGCCATACTCCAGAGCAGTCAGTGTGAGGTATTGGCTATGGTTCTCAAATGAGTAAAAATGATGCGAGGCACCGATCTTGGCAAGTTTAGTGGCGATCAGCAGAGGTTTTTCAAAACCACTTTCAAGAGATAGTCTGGCGTGCAGAAGTGTAAAAAGTTCTTTTGTCAGTTTGACACGCAACTCACGTTGGGGTGCATTATGTGTGTGTTGGTCGATGAGGTATTTGAGTGATGGGTTGAAGTTTGCAGGAAAGACATCTCTGTTGTTTCTAAGCAGATCACTCAAGTAAAGACCCTCTCTTACACCTACACCACTACAGGTCAAGCTGACAGCATCTACTTTTTTGATGATACGCAGTAAAATAAGAACACCAGGTTTAATAACATCAAGACGATCTTTTTTAACACCGAGTGCTTTGAGGTCTGCTTTACTCTTTGCTTTGAGTATCTTTTTGCCTAAACTTACAAGTTCAGATGCTTTAAAAGTATAGGCATGAACCTTATTGAGTGGATGGTTATTAGCTTTTAGCAAGATAAGGGCTAAGGCTCTAAAGGTCCCGCCCACACCTACGATATGTTTTTGTTTATCTACTTTTAAAGCCTTAAGTGCCTCGTCTATGTATCGCTTGGCTCCATCGACATCATCTTGGTCAAAAAAGAGCTCTTTCAGACGTACTGTTCCGAGGTTAAGAGAGTCAGATGCTACTACAACACCTTTTTCTATGCAGGCACACTCACTCGAACCACCACCGATGTCTAGTGTCATGGCATCATTGGCTGGTAAGAGGTTGGCACAGGCGATGCCGCCTAAATAGGCTTCTCTCTCTCCACTGATGACCTTGATGTTGAGGCCGATCTCTCTTTTAACACGTTTAACAAACTCTTTTTGGTTAGAGGCATCGCGAACAGCAGACGTAGCAACACAAAGCATCTTTCGTGCATCATAGGAGTTTGCGATCTGAACAAAGTCTTTAAGGGCGAGGAGGGCACGTTGCATGGCCTCCTCTTGCAGAGCACCACCGTTTTGATAAGCATCTGCAGAGATACGTACCCGTGACTTCACTTCATGGAGCAGATGAAAGGCAAAGCGGCTGGTTTTTTCGATGATGATCATCCGCGCTGAGTTGGAACCTATGTCAATGACTGCAGTACGTTTTGCCATGATCTTACCTTGGGATGAACCACATAGAGTGGCTCAGATGATTTATATAGGAATTATAGGGGATGGAGGGTTAAGAAGGCGTAAGAGAAGCGGACTACTCTTCCTCTTCTTCTTCATTCAAGATCTGCTTATATTTGAACTGGAGTTCGGCAATCGTCTCAACATTGTCTTTGTCTAAGATAAAACAGTCAACAGGACAGACAGCAATACATGCAGGCTCATCATAGACCCCTACACACTCTGTACAACGGTCAGGGTCCACAACGTAAATCGGGTCTCCCTCTTCAATCGCTTCAGTCGGACACTCTTCACGGCAAGCATCACATGCAATACATTCATCATTTATTAAAAGTGCCATTATAAACCTTAGCTATAACTACTTTAGAGGTACTCTAAAACAGTTTTTATATTTTCTAGTGCGATTTATAGCAGAAGAATGCTTGAAGTAATTTTAAATAGAAAAATTCTTCTTTGGGTATGGTAAATATATACCTATTTTAGGGGCAAAATACAGTGCAGTTTAGAGCGTAAAAGGAGTGAGGCAACGGCACCCTTGTCATCATCCCTATTTTTGATAGAGAGCTGACCACCTAAGGCATCAGCAGCACTTTTTGCCAAAAAGAGTCCCAGTCCGGCACCAGACTTGCTTCCTTGACGCATAAAGGGGGCAAAAAGGTCTACAGCATCATCAATACCACACCCTTCGTCGATCACTTCGATCAGCAACCCCTCATCATTATGATGGCTTGTCAAGATCACTTTTTTACCAGTAGGTGTAAACTTGAGTGCATTTTGAAGCAGATTTTGAATGATCTGATTTAGAAGGCTCTCCTGCAGGGTACACATAAAGGCGTCCGGATGAAAACTCATCTCCAAGGTCTTGTTCTCTGATGCAGCAAGGAGGGCAAAGTCGTTGGCTTTACGTCGTAGTATCTCGATGACATCGGCTTGTATCGGTGTCTCAAGTTGTGCACCCTCTTGTCTCCCTATGTTTAAGATACTGCTGACAATAGCGTTCATCTCATCAATACTTTTGTTACTCACCTTGATCGCTTCGATATACTCTTCGGGGGTACGCTTTTTAATCGTGGTGACTTGGTTTTTGAGCTTCATTACGGCCAGGGGAGTCTTAAGCTCATGTGCAGCACCTATAAAGAGCTCTTTTTGGTACTTTACAAAGTTCTGGATCCGGTTAATAAGATGGTTGATACTCTCACCTAGAGGTTCAAATTCAATAGGAAGCTCTTCTACCACTATTGGTCGGATCATATGCTCACTCATGTTGGAGAGGCGATTGTTAAGCCCTTTGATCGGTGATATTAGCATTTTAGAGAAGATGACAGCATAGATAATGACCAACAAGAACCCAATGGCATTAATAATAAAGATCGCATTTAGGATCTTTTTTAAGAGATGTTTGGTAGGTGTGATGTTTTTGGTGAGCTTGATGTAACTTTTTTCACTGATATCAAAAGGGTAGTATAGTACCAAGTCTGTGTGTTGTGCTACAGATTTTTCAAGTATCTGAATACTGTTTTCAGGGGTATTATATTTGACCAGTTCAATACTGAGCCCTAAAAGTGCATCATTGCCATTTTCCTTGGCATCGACTAAAGATTTATAAGAACATATATTCTCTGCGAATGCTATCATTTCGGTACGTTTCTCATCGTAGATAGAGGATTGTATATAAAGATAGAGTAGTGAAGAGAAGATGATCATCAGTGCAAAGGTGGCGATGATGAGTTGTACAATAAAACGGCTGCGTATACTTCGATCTGAAAACAAATGATACTCCATGGTCCACAGATATAGGTTTGTGGTATAAATATCTTATTATTTTATCAGGATGTTACTTGTTTTGAGTAGAAAAGGAAAATTTTTGTGTTGAGGGGTAAAGGAGCGTGAAGCTCCTTTGGAGTATTTAGATCTCTTTTGGAAAACAGAAACGGTAACCACGACGACGTACAGTCTCGATAGTTGTGATGTTCAATGGCTTGTCCATCTTCTGTCGAATCTGGTTGATCGCTACTTCAATAACATTTGGTGTTACCAACTCAGGCTCTTCCCAAATGGCGTCAAGAAGCTGCTCTTTAGAGACGATCTGATCACGGTGACGTGCAAGGTGTGTAAGAACTTCAAATGGCTTACCCTTAAGTTCGATCTCGAGGTTATTATAGATGATCTTCTCTTCTTCCGGGTTGATAATAAGGTCATCGATCTCGATGATGTTAGAACCACCAAAACGCAGTTGCGCTTCGATACGTGCTACAAGAACATCAAAGTCAAATGGTTTGCGGATATAATCATCAGCACCAGATTTAAGTGCAGTAATCTCACTCTCATTGTCATCACGAGCGGAAAGAACCACTACTTTAGTTTTAGGTGTGTTGGCTTTGATGTCAGGAATGATATCTACGCTGTTGCCATCTGGAAGCATCCAGTCCATAAGTACTAAGTCGTAGTTACGGATGTCTAGGTAGTATTCGCCATCTTTTAGTGTCTCAACAACATCACTTTGGTAGCCAAATTCTTTAAGGCCTTCTGCCAAAGTTTTGTTCAGTGTTACTTCATCTTCGATGATTAAAATGCGCATGCATTACCTCATATATATTAAATTTTAGGGCGGAAGTATACCACAGTTTTAGGTTAATTTAATAATTTTTTAAAAAAATTTTAATATTTGGTGGTTTCGGAGAGGGAAACCTCGCAATTATCGAGGATGTCGGGTTTAGAAATCTTTAAGAAAAGTGTCTCGATCAGAGGAAATTCCTCTTTTAAAGTGCTTTTTAGGTGTAAAAGTGCTGTTTCTATCAGCTCAAATCGCTGTTTTTGCATCTCATTTTGGATGGCTTCTGCGACCAAAGCATAATTAATGAAAGTCTCTTGATAATGGTACTGTATTTGACAATTGACCCGTACCAATTGCTCTTTGGCACGTTCAAAGTCCAAGATACCGATGATACAAAAAAACTCTAGGTCTTCGATCTCTATGGTCATCTTTAAACGACAGCTTTCTCTTCGCCTTTGATCAAGCGCACGATGTTAGGTATATGTTTGTAAAAAAGAATGATGGTGATGATGACAACCGGGGCATGTGCCATATCGGGATGTATAAAAAATGATGCTGCCAAGAGTGCAAGAACACCACTGAGTGAAGAGACGGAAGAGATCTTCAATGTTTTGGCCAAAACACCCCAGACAACAAAACCTATCAGTGTCTCTATTGGAAGCATGACCAGCAGAACGCCCAGTCCAGTCGCGATCCCTTTGCCACCTTCAAACCAAAGATAAGGACTGAAGCAGTGACCAACTACAGCCATAACTGCAACACCCCAGAGTGTGGATTCGGGCATATCCAAAGCGATTGCTACCAGTAATACAGCAATCCCTTTGAGTGCGTCCAGCAGTAGTGTTGCGGCGCCCAGTTTTTTTGCGAGGGCAGGGTTGCTCTCTTTGACCACGCGAAGTACATTGGTCGCGCCTATACTTTTAGAGCCACTCTCTTTGACATTGACGCCAGCGATGAACTTGGCGAGTAAAAGGCCAAAAGGGATACCTCCTATAAGGTAAGCGGCAAGGTAAAACTGTGCATTGATGTTAAATAGAAAATCCATAAATATAATAGCCTTGTAGATAATATGGGTGAATTCTACATAAACAAGAGTTATAAGACGATGAATTTTAGAGAAAAATAGGTTACTTATTACAACTTTGATATAATCGCGAAATTAATATCCCTATATAGTATGAAACTAGATTAGGCGCAAGGACACGGTGTGAACTACACAACAGAAGAACTCAAAGAGAAGATAATAGCACTAAAAAAGAAGTTAGACGTCACAGTGGTGGCGCATTTTTATCAGCGTGATGAGGTCTTTGAAATGGGTGACATTACGGGTGACTCACTGGAGTTGGCTAAAAAGACGATGGCAGATGACTCTAAATTTGTACTCTTTTGTGGGGTAGCATTCATGGGCCAAAGTGTTAAGGTCTTAAGTCCTGAAAAACGTGTGGTGATGCCAAAACTGGCCTGCTGTTCAATGGCGCGTATGATCGACTCTCTCTATTATGATGATGCGGTCAAGGCTATGGTGGCTGACGGTATTGCAGAAGAGAACATCCTGCCTATTACTTACATCAACTCCAATGCTGATGTTAAAGCGAAGGTTGGAAAGATGGGTGGCATGGTCTGTACCAGTTCAAATGCCAAAGTGATCATTACTAATGCGCTTAAAGAGGGTAAAAAGATCCTTTTTGTACCTGACCGATGTCTAGGCCAAAACATCGCCAACCAGATGGAACTTAAATCTGCAGTGATCGGTGAAGACAGTGACTTGGCTTCTGCTGACATCATCTGTTACAACGGTTTTTGTGCTGTACACCAACTTTTCAATGTTGATGACATCAACTTTTATCGTAAAAAATTCCCCGGTATTAAGATCGTGACCCACCCTGAGTGTGATCCTGCTGTCTGTGATGCTTCTGACTTTGTGGGTTCGACCTCTCAACTCATTAAATACATCGCTGATCTTGATCCTGATCAGAAGGTGGCAGTAGGAACAGAGTTTAACCTTGTCAACCGTCTGCGCCCTGACAACACTTATGTACTTTCATCAACCAAGCCGGAGTGTCCTACGATGAACGAGACGACATTGGAAGATCTCTACTTGACGTTAAAATCTATAGAAGACGAAGAACCTCTAAACGAGATCTTTGTAGATGATGACACCCAGAAGTGGGCGAAGATCGCACTAGACAGAATGATGGCACTTTAATGAAGCAGTTTGTACTTGAAGCATTGGCAGAAGACGTTGGCAGAGGCGATCTTTATGCCCTGGTCTTTAAAACAGAAGCTGCCTCAGCCAACATCATCGCTAAAAGTGATGGTGTGTTAGCAGGTGCAGCCTACTGTGATGTCTTGGCAAAAGAGGAGGACCTTTTTATTACTTGGCATAAAAATGACAGTGAAGCTTTTGTAAAAGGTGACCTGATCGCCGTGGTGGAGAGTGACTCTCATACACTGTTGCGTTGTGAACGTACTCTGCTTAACATGTTACTTCATGCCTCTTCCATTGCAACTTTGACTGCTAAGTTTGTAGATTTGGTGGCACCTTACGGAACGCGTCTGCTTGACACAAGAAAGACCCGTCCAAAATTGAGAGTGTTTGAAAAGTATGCAACCCGTTGTGGTGGTGCGGTCAACCACAGAATGGGTCTCGATGACTGTTTGATGTTAAAAGATACCCATCTCAAGACCATCGACGATTTGGAGGCTTTTATGAAAGAGGCCCGTCAGAAGATCCCTTTTACCTCTAAAATAGAGATAGAAGCTGAGACCTTTGAGCAGGCAAAAACATTTATGGTGTTTGGTGCTGATATTGTTATGTGTGACAACATGACGCCGGAGCAACTTCAAGAGGTGGTTATTTATAAAAAAGAGTACCATCCCAATGTCCTTTTAGAAGCCAGTGGCAATATCTCTTTAGAGACCATAGAGTCCTATGCCAAAACCGGTGTTGATGCCATTAGCTCTGGAGCTTTGATCCATCAAGCCAACTGGATCGATCTCTCTATGAAAGTGAACTAAACCCTTTTGTTTGAAGCGATAGTGGGGGCAAAACACATTGTGCTGATCGCACATATCAACCCTGACGCAGATTCTTTGGGCGCAGCATCAGCGATGTATACCCACCTTATGCGTTTGGAAAAGAGGGTGACACTTTTTTGTGTTACCGAACACATCAACCACCGTTTGGCATTTTTACCGTGGTTTGATAAAATTCGGCATCAATTTCCCACTCAGGCAGATTTGGCCATCAGTTTTGACTGTGGTGCTTACAAACGCCTTGGTGTTGAGGTGACAGTGCCCCTGATCAACGTAGACCATCACAAAAGTAATGAGGCTTATGGTCAGATCAATCTCATAGAGACTAAGGCTATCAGCACCACTCAGGTACTATTCAACGCCTTTGAAGAGCGTGGTATCAAGATCAATCCTAAGATGGCAACGGCACTTTACGCAGGACTTTTAGATGATTCGCATGGCTTTTTAGGAGCCAAGACGGATGTGCGAAGTTTTGAGATGGCAGCAGCTTTAACAGCAGCAAAAGCAGACATACAAGCCTGTGCCAATGCACTGTTTCATCAAAATTCTCTAGCCGCGCTGCGTCTTAAAGGTCTGATGTTTGAGCAGATGTATCTTCTTCATGAGGCACGGGTAGTCGTGCATAGAGTGACCCAGGAGATGATGGCGCAGAGCGGCGGTAGAGAAGTGGACTGTGAAGCTGCCTTGGAAGAGAGTATGGGACTGCCACATGTAGAACTTGCTGTTATGCTTAGAGAAAACCGTGATGGAAAGATCAAAGGTTCTCTGCGTTCTCGTGGAGACTTAGATGTAGAAGAGATGGCAAAAAACTTTGGCGGTGGCGGGCATTTTCACGCTGCAGGTTTTGATGTGAACGATAAAGACTTGGACAGTGTATATGATGTCTTAGAAACTATAATACAAGAGGAATTCAGATGAGAAAAAAATCAAACTTTGGTTCAATGATGGCAACAGCCATCTTTTTAGCAATAATAGGCGGGGTGATCTATCTTTACAACTCTGTGATGTTCGAGCGAGACAAGCCAAATATCGTCATAGAAAACAGTGGCTTTTGGAACCTGCGTGCCCCACTAAAGATCAAGATCGATGATGCGAGTGGTTTGACTGCGTACAAGGTAACCCTTAAAAGTGGTGAAGAAAGCTTTGTGCTAGCAGATGAGCTGTTTGTATCACCAGCAGGTTCTCAGACCTTAGAGCTTAAAACACCTAAGCGTGCTTATGCTCTGAAGAACAGTGAAGTGACCGTGAGTGTTGAAGCTACAGATGCAAGTAAGTGGAACTTTATGGCAGGTAACAGCGCCAGTAAAAAGGTGACACTGCAGGTGGATAAAAAACGTCCTTACATCTCTACTATCGCCTCTTCTTATCGCATTATTAAGGGCGGCTCTGCAGTTGTTGTCTTTAAAGCTGAAGACAATAACATGGAAGAGTTTTATGTTGAGACGAACTTTGGAAAACGTTTTAAAGCCCAGCCTTTTTATAAAGAGGGTTATTATGTGACTTTGATCGCTTGGCCTGTAACAGAAGATACTTTCCGTGCAACCATCATCGCTAAAGACAGTGCCGGAAATGTTGCGAAGTCATCAGTTCCCGTGATCCCTTACAACAAAAGATACAGGACCTCTCACATCAAGCTGAGTGACCACTTTTTAAACGGTAAGGTCTCTGAACTGGCATATGCTTATGGTGTTGATGACAATGCTGACATCATTGAGCGTTTTAAGTTTGTGAATGAAGAGATGCGTCATAACAACGAAGAAGTGATCCATGAGATCACCTCTAAGGTGAGTGACAAGATGATCAACAATCTGCCGATCAAAAAGATGTATCCACTTAAAAATGGTCAGGTCGTGGCACAGTTTGGAGACCACCGTATCTACTCTTATAAGGGTGAAGAGGTCTCTGAAGCTTATCACTTGGGTCTTGACTTGGCAAGTAATGCCATGTCTCCTATAAAAACACAAAACCCTGCGGTGGTCGCTTTTGCGGAAGAGAACGGTATCTATGGAAATATGCCGGTACTGTATCACGGTTTAGGACTTTACACGATTTACGGTCACTGTTCAACCTTGATGGTCAAAGAGGGTGACACGATCCGTTCTAAAGAGACCATCGCCAAAACGGGTCGCAGTGGTTATGCTATGGGAGACCACCTCCACTTTGGTGTCTTGGTTCAAGGTATCGAAGTCCGTCCTCAAGAGTGGATGGACCAAGACTGGATCCGTAAAAGCATTACCGACCCAATGCGTGAAGCGAGAAAGTTAATTAACCAGCGTTAACGTTGGAGAGAAAAAGAAGGTATAGGTATCAGCTCTTGATATCTTATGATCTACTTTTCCGATGTGTTGGCTCTCATCTGTTTTTTTAGTTGATCCCTGGTTTTTTCTCTTAGTCTTTTTTTCCAATTCTTGCCTAACTTCAAACTATAATATTTGTCAGCTTCTCTGTTTTTTACATGCTCTTCACTACTGTTTGCACTTTTTACAATACAACCCTTGAATTCATACACTATATTGATTCCAAGGTTTTTTGCCACTTCTTTTTCTTTATTAAGGGCACCTCTAAAAACCCTAACTATTCTCAGAGGAAAGAAAAAGAGATGAGATCGTGCAAAATCTTTTTTGAGTCATAGCCGTAGCTATGAGGATAAAAAGTTTTGTGTGAGATCGCTCTTTTTATCCCTCCCTTCGGGCACTAGAGAGGAGTCCACACTCGGCGTTGTCCTTTCTCGCCTTAGCTACAGCTAGGGCTTCAAAAGGTCGCCTTGATTGTGAACTCCTCTCTAGCGCTGAGGATGGCTAGGGTTTTTAGAGGTGCCCTTAATGTAGTTTATGTTTGGTTTTCCACTAATGGACACTATATAAATAGGTGCAGCATTTATGACTATTGAGCCAGTGAGTAGAATTACAAATATTATTCTTTTGATCATGTTTTATTATACAGTAACAATAAAGGCTTTGTTTACATTTAAAGGCAGGTATCGAAAAAAGGTGGTGATACATCTTGCCACAAAATATTTCAGGGTAGAATGCGCACTATTAAACAAACCTATTTGTAAAAAAGTTGATTAGGTAACGTTAAATATTTTAATTTTGAGCTTTAAAGCTTCTATTAGACTTTACTCATTGGGCTCTCTTTAGATGTTGAGGTTTGCATCTCAAGATATTCGCTATAATAATACAATTTATTTTGCCATAAATGTTGGCAGAGCCTTTTGCAAGGATGACAGTGACACAAACAACAATTAAAAAAGCAGTAGAATTAGTAGGGATAGGCCTTCATAAAGGCAACCCTGTTCGCTTACGTCTTGAACCTCTTGAGGCCAACAGTGGCATTGTTTTTCACCGTAAGGATGTAGGAGTCTCGATCCCTCTTAAACCTGAAAATGTTGTGGACACCAAGATGGCGACTGTTATTGGCAGAGAGGGACATTTCATCTCTACTATAGAACACCTTCTCTCAGCAGTATATGCTTATGGCATAGATAATCTTAAAGTCATCGTGGATGCTGATGAGATCCCAGTTATGGACGGCTCCAGTGCTAGTTTCTGTATTTTGCTGGATGAAGCGGGAACCAAACATCTCGATGTTGCTAAAAAGATCATCCGTATTAAAAAAGAGATCACCGTTAAAGAAGGCGACAAGTATGTCAAGCTTTTTCCTTCTGAAGATCTTAAATATGACTTTACCATCAAGTTCGCCCATCCTGTCATCTCTGAGCAGAGTTTTGTACTGAACTTTAACAAGATCAACTATAAACACGAGATCTCTCGTGCGCGTACCTTTGGCTTCTTACATGAGATGCAGTATTTGCAGTCTAAAGGTCTGGCCCTTGGTGCGAGTCTGGACAATGCGATCGGTCTTGATGACAAAAAAGTGATGAACCCTGAAGGTCTGCGTTACACTGATGAGTTTGTACGCCATAAGATCTTGGATGCTATTGGTGACATGTCTCTTCTGGGTCTGAACTTTATAGGTTCGTATGAAGCTTTTGCCGGCAGTCATGATCTTAATCATAAATTGACTTTGGCACTCCTAAAAGATCCTGAAAACTTTGAAGTGATTGAGCTTTCAGGTGCTGAAGAGAAGGAGATGGCCAAAGCTTATGCATGATCTGGTTGTCATAGCACTGACCTCTCCCATTATAATAGGGGTCTATAAAGATAAAAAATTGGTAGAGACCATCAGCAGTGAAGCGCGCAGCTCTGAAGTGATGCCTGAGCTTTTTAACGCATTAATACAAAAATATGATATAAAGCATATCGTTTATGCCAATGGCCCTGGAAGCTTCATGGCGATTAAAGTGAGTTACATATTTTTGAGAACACTCTGTATTGTTAAAAATATATCCCTTTTGGCTACAGATGCGTTTTACTTTAACAACAATAGCCCTATAAAAGCAGTAGGAAAGCTCTATTTCGTTAAAAATAGGGACAGCATCGAGACAGAGACGCTTCGTGAAGCCCCCGTGATGGAATTTACTCTGCCTCAACAATTAATACTCGAAGATTTTAGTAGAGAGAGCGCACCCTTTTATGGTATAGGCGCTGTCGGATAAGGACATAATGTGACGATCAGTGTACCTGCAACCAGTGCAAACCTTGGACCAGGGTTTGACTCTTTAGGTTTGGCAGTGAGTCTAAGGAACCGTGTGGAGTTTAAACCTTCACGTTTTTTTAGTGTAAGCATCAAAGGTGAGGGCGAAGGTAACCCCAGACTCAAAGGTAACAACCTTTTTGTCAGTATCTTCAACGAACACTATAAACGCTTGACCAACAAACGCCAAAACTATAAGTTTACCTTTTATAACAACATCCCTCTTTCTCGTGGATTGGGTAGTTCATCAGCAGTGATCGTTGCAGCAATAGCAACAGCACATGAAGCAGCCGGGGTACGTGTCTCAAAAAGACGTATTTTGAACCATGCACTTGTCTACGAAGCGCATCCTGACAACATTACACCGGCTGTTATGGGTGGTTTCAATGCAGCTACTGTGGAAAAGCAGAAGGTGTTTTCTCAGAAAAAGCATCTTCCTGATTATATAAAAGCAGTAGTTGTGATCCCTAACAAGCCGATCTCAACAGCCAAGTCCCGAACGACGTTGCCACGATCGTACTCAAAAGAGAACGCGGTCTTTAACCTTTCTCATACCGCATTGACGGTAGCGGCATTTTTTAACGAAGATTGGGAGATGTTACGTTTGGCGACACAAGACCGTTTTCACCAAAAGGTACGTATGAAAATGTTGCCAGAATTGTTTGCTATACAGAAAGCAGCCTACGAACAGGGTGCTTTAATGAGTACGCTTTCAGGTTCAGGGTCAACATTCTTTTCCATGGTCTATGATGAAGATGCGCGTAAACTACACGATCTTTTCAGTAAACAGTATCCTGATTACAGAGTCAAGACTCTCGATTTTGATAACCACGGAATCATCACAGAACGTTAGTTATTAATGTTCTGTTAATACGCACTTACTTTCAAGGAAGAATTAGATATAATGGCGCCAAAAGTAACCTATCCCCAACGAATGTGTGTTGCTTGTCGTGAACGTTTTGAGCAGAGATCGCTTTTACGTTTACAGTGCAAGCAACAGCAGCTACTTAGCTTTAGTGGTTCAGGACGGAGTTTTTATCTCTGTTATGAATGTACTAAAAATGAGAAGAAAGCAACACGTGCCTTGGCACGTGCTTGCAAGAGTGGGGACATGAACTACCTCTCGACCCAATTAAAGGAGATCATCACTGATGTCAGAAAAAGTTAGAGTACACGAGATTGCTAAAGAACTCGGTATCGATTCAAAAGAAGTTGTAACAAAAGCCTCAGAGATGGGACTTGTTGTCAAGTCAGCTTCATCTTCAGTTTCTATGGAAGATGCAGAAAAGATCGCCAACTTCATTATCAATGGTGCACCAGCTCCTAAAGCAGCTAAGCCAAAGATCACTGTTAAAAAAGCAGTGAAAGAAGAAGCGCCAGCGCAGAGCACAGAGACAGCTGTAGAAGAAAAACCTGCTGCAACAGTTGATGAGAAACCTGCTTCAACGCCAACAGCAACACCAGAAAGTGCTGAAAAAGAGGCAACTCCTGTAGCTGAAAAAGCAGCTGAACCTGCTGCTAAAGAAGAGGCAACGCCTAAAGAAACGGTAAAGCCTGCAGCTGAAAAGCCACGTGTCGGCCCAAAAGTGGTAGCACCTCTAAAACGTTCTAAGCTTAAGATCGTTAAGAAAAAGAAACCACGTATTGATCCTAATGCTACGGCTGCTTCTGCATCTGCAGCAGCACTTAAGGTCTCTTCATATGGTAAGGTCAGTGAAGACGTTCTTAAAGAGCTTCAAGAACGTAAAGCTAAAAAACGTAACAAGGGTGGCGCAGCTAAGAAATCAGGCGGCCAGTCTATGGATATCTTCGGTGGAAGTATGTCTGACGTCTCTATGGACTATGAATCTGACCAAGTTGTTCTTCTAGACCTTAAAGAGATCGATAAAGTTGCTCCAAAAGAGGAACAACGTAAACCACGTCAGCCACGTCCTATTGGCCGTAACTCTAAAGCGGGTCAAAAACGTGGTCAAAACCGTGGACGTCAAGTCTCACGTGGCAAGCGTAAAAAGTATAATAAAGTGATCGAGGACGAAGTTGTTACTCACGTAGAGATTCCTGAGGACATTCGTGTTTACGAGTTCGCAGAAGCACTTAACAAAAGCATGTCTGATGTTATTAAAGTCCTTTTCGAACTTGGTATGATGGTTACTAAAAATGATTTCTTGAAAAAAGATGAGATTGAGATCCTTGCAGAAGAGTTCGATGTCGAAGTGACAACAATTGATCCTAAAGATGCCTTCAACTATGAAGAAGAGTATGATGATGCTGAGGATGTAGAAGATCCTAACATGGTGGAACGTCCTCCAGTTATTACGATCATGGGTCACGTTGACCATGGTAAGACATCTCTTCTTGATGCTATTCGTAGTGCACGTGTAGCCAACGGCGAAGCCGGTGGAATCACACAGCATATCGGGGCATACTCTATAGAGAAAAATGGTAAGCAGATCACATTCTTAGATACTCCGGGTCACGCGGCTTTCTCTGCTATGCGTAAACGTGGTGCTGATGTGACTGACATTATTATTATTGTTGTTGCTGCTGATGATGGTGTAAAACCACAGACTGAAGAGGCGATCAAACATGCTAAAGAGGCAGGTGTTCCTGTTATCGTAGCCGTCAATAAGATGGATAAAGAGACTGCCAACCCTGAACTGGTCAAAGGTCAGATGGCAGAACGTGAGATGACACCTGTTGATTGGGGTGGAGATATTGAGTTTATTCCTGTCTCTGCCAAGACAGGAGAAGGCATTGATGATCTTCTTGAAAACATCTTACTTACTGCTGAAGTACTTGAACTTAAAGGTAATCCGACTGCAAAAGCCAAGGCTGTTGTTGTTGAGAGTACAGTAGAAAAAGGTCGCGGTCCGGTAGCAACAGTTATCGTTCAAAACGGTACACTTAAAGTGGGTGACAATGTTGTCTGTGGTTCTGCTTATGGTCGTGTTAAAGCCTTGGTTAATGACCAAAAGAAGATGGTGAAGACATTGGGTCTTTCAGACACAGCAGTTGTTGTTGGTCTAAACTCAGTACCACCATCGGGTGAAGTAATGATCGCGATGGACTCTGACAAAGAGACACGTGAACTTGCTACCAAGCGTGCTGAATATGATCGTATGAAAGAGCTTTCTGCAAGTACTAAGACATCACTCGATGAGCTTACAGCACTGATAGCAGAGGGTAACTTGAAGCAACTTAAGGTCGTTCTTAAAACAGATGTTCACGGTTCATTGGAAGCGATTAAGTCAAGTTTGATGGAACTTCGTAATGAAGAAGTTAAAGTTGAAGTGATCTCATCTGGTGTAGGTGGTGTTACTGAGAGCGATCTTGCTCTTGTTAACAACTCTGAAAACTGTGTGCTTCTTGCTTTTAACGTACGTCCAACAGGTTCAGTTAAAGCCTCTGCGAAGCAAAAAGGTATAGAGATCCGTACTTATACGATCATCTACCAACTACTTGACGATATTACAGGTATGTTAACCGGTATGATGGCTCCGAAATATACTGAAGAGCACTCTGGTCAAGCAGACGTACGTGACACCTTCAAGATTCCTAAGGGAATGGTTGCAGGTTGTATGGTTATGGACGGTAAAATGGTTCGTGGCGAGCTGGTACGTGTTATCCGTGATGGTGTTATTATCCATGAAGGTAAACTTGACTCTCTTAAACGTTTCAAAGACGATGTTAAAGAGGTAGGTAAAGGTCTTGAGTGTGGTGTTGTACTTAATGGTTACGAAGATGTTAAGGTTGGCGATGTTATCGAGACCTTCATTAAAGTCGAGCAAAAAGTAGAACTTTGACACCTGCCGAGATAAAGCTCAAACGTTTTGACTCCATTCTGGGTGAGTTGATCCCTGAAGCCCTTTCACAACTCAGTGATGCACGCCTACGCGAACTCGATGTTATCGAAGTCCGTTGTGCCAAGGGTCGTGATGATGCTAAGGTCTATCTAGACCCTAGTATGTATTCTGAAAAAGAGCAGATCGAACTCTTGCGTCAACTCAAAAAAGCCCGTCCTATTATAGAAACACATTGTATGAAAGACCAAGGCTGGTTCCGTTCTCCAACGTTAAAGTTTGAGTTTGATGCACTGCTAGAACAGAGCCAGAAAATCGAAGATCTGTTTAAACAGATTGCCAAGGAGAAAAAAGATGAGTCTTGAATCTGACATCAAAAGTATGGTGGAGTCACTAGAACTTAGAGTCTATGACATCACTACTGTGACAGAAAATGACGAAACGATCTATCGTGTCAACATCATCTCTCCTAAAAGTGAAAAGATCACTATGGACCAAGTGGTTCAAGTGACTAAAATGATCTCTCCACTTCTTGACGTTACTGCTCCTGTACGTGGGGATTACCGTTTAGAGGTAAGCTCTCCTGGTATTGAGCGTAAGTTGAAATCTTTAATGCATTTTGAATGTGCTATAGGTGAAAAAGTCAAGGCTGAGACAACTGAAAAGAAAAAACTACGTGGTACTTTAAAAAGTGTTGCAAGTGGTAGAATCACACTTGAGACAGAAGATGGTGATGTGACTTTTGCTTATGGCGACGTAATCAAAGCAGCGACATACTTCGAGTGGTAAGCCCCGTGCTTTTCACCTCCTCTTTAAAAACAATTCCTCTATCTAAAGTTTACTGATCATGTTACTTCATGGACCATCACCTATGCAGGTCGCCATAGATTCTGCATGGGAGTTTCAAGGTTTAACCTTTCCTAACCCAGCTGTAGGATGTTCTGTTGTGGACAAAAATGGCAAGATTGTTGCAGTAGGTGTCCATGAAAAAGCAGGCGAACCCCATGCGGAGGTCAATGCACTGCAGATGGCATATGCCCAGTTAACAGGCGACAGTTCTATTTTACTACTCTCAGCATCAGACAAAATTCATGACTTTCTAATAACGTATCATCATAATATTTTTACAGAGTGTACGTTGTATGTTACGTTGGAACCATGTGCGCACCATGGAAAAACTCCTTCATGCGCCCAACTTATTAAAGCTTTGGGTATTAAAAAAGTGATTATTGGACAGAAAGATCCTAATGCTGAAGCAACCGGCGGTATGACACTTCTAGAAGATAGCGGTTGTAGGGTAGAGATGTCTGAAGGTTGTGAAGCCCGTGCGCATGACCTTTTAAAACCTTTTATCAGTTGGCAAAACAGACCTTATGTTACTTATAAATGGGCGCAGAGACTAGACGGTACTATCGATGGGGGTACCATCTCTTCACACCTCTCTCGTATACAAGTCCATGCGATGCGCGATTGTAGTGACCTCATAGTCATTGGCGGAGAGACGGTGCGTAACGACCGTCCCACATTGGATGCACGTCTTGTAGATGGCAAAGTGTGTGATGTCCTTGTTTACTCACGCCAAAAAGAGTTTGACAAGAGTACACCTCTTTTTAATGTCGAGGGACGAAATGTTTACATAGAGTCATCATTAGAGCGCATTAAGCAGTACAAAAACATCCTTATAGAGGGTGGCCCTGCGATGTTTGAAGCAACAAAAGAGGTGGTAGACGCTTACCTCTGTTTTGTTGCACCAAAAAGCGGTGGTACAATACGTTTCACAAACAGTTATAATGATTTTAAGATCTTGCAATCACGCAACAGTGGTGGTGATGTGATGATGTGGATGGAAAAATAAATAGTATTGATTAAGTTTAACAAACCGTTACTCCTGCACAGGCAGAAGCCTACATATTTAAACTTACTGAATATTCTAAAAAATACAATGGATAAATAATGGAAAAACAAGAAAAAATTGTAGAGATGTTTAATGATATTGCCCCAACTTATGACACAGCAAACCGTGTGATGAGTATGGGTGTTGACAGAAGCTGGCGTAAAAAAGGGTGTGATAAATCGTTTGATTTTTATGGTCAAAAAGAGATCGACCTCATAGTTGATGTGGCTTGTGGTACAGGTGATATGATGGATTACTGGCGCAAGCAGGCTGAAAAGGGTGACATAAAGGTCGCCAAGCTTTTGGGTGTTGACCCTTCCGAAGGTATGGTCGGTGTGGGCATTGAAAAGTTTCCGGAGTTTGACTTTGTCATTGCTCCGGCTACTGAGATCCCCCTTGAAGATGCTCAGGCTGACATGCTCTCTATCTCTTATGGTATCCGTAATGTAGTGGAACGTGAAAAAGGTTTGGCAGAGTTTAATCGCGTACTTAAACCAGGTGGCATGGTCGTCATCTTAGAGTTTATGAAAAACGAAAACCCTTCACTGCTTGGAAAGATCCGTGACTTTTACATGAACAGTATCTTGCCAAAGGTGGGCGGATTTATCTCTAAAAACCTCGAAGCTTATGAGTATCTTCCAAACTCTATCGAGGGCTTTTTGACGGTAGCCAACATGCAAAAGGAACTCGAAGAAGCAGGCTTCGAGATCATGTACACAGAGAGTTTCTCTATGGATATCTCTACACTGATAATCGCTCGTAAAAAGTAACCGTCTTTTGCAACCTATTACCGTATCAACACTAAACGAACAGATCAAAGGGCTTTTAGAGTCTACTTTTGTTCAGATCGCTGTTGAGGGTGAACTCTCCCGTATTACCCATCATAACAGTGGACACATCTACTTTACACTTAAAGACTCAGGCTCCTCCATAAGTGGTGTGATGTTTCGTGGTAATGCCGTGAAGTTGAAGTTTCGTTTGGAAGAGGGTTTAAAAGTGGTGGTGCGTGGCGCAGTGACACTTTACGCACCAAGAGGCGCGTATCAGATCAATGCCTTTGACATAGAACCGGCAGGTCAAGGTGCTTTGGCCTTGGCTTTTGAACAGTTAAAAGCAAAACTGAGTGCACAGGGCTATTTTGCACCTGAGATCAAAAAAACAGTGCCCAAGTATCCCCGCCGTATCGCACTGGTTACCTCTGCAACAGGTGCTGCGCTACAGGACATGCAACGTGTGGCAGCACAGCGTTATCCTCTGGTCAACCTCTATGTATATGACACTGTAGTTCAGGGTGAGTATGCCGCACCCTCGATTGTTAATGCTATTAAGGCGGCAGATGCTCAAAGTTTTGACGTCATAGTTGTAGGACGTGGCGGTGGAAGCATGGAAGATCTTTGGGGCTTTAATGAAGAGGTGGTGGCAGATGCTATCTACAACGCACAGACTCCGGTAGTCTCTGCGGTTGGTCATGAGATAGACTGGCTGATAAGTGACTTTGTCGCTGACCTGCGGGCACCAACACCAAGTGCTGCCATGCAGATGATCTTGCCAGACCAAAACGAGTTGCTGCAAACATTAGACGTCATAGCGCAGCAGATGGAACAGCGCCTTAACCAATGTCTCTACAGTGCTACAGAAAAGCTGCGACATCTTGTCAGCAGTTATGAACGAAACTCCATAGAACAGCGTATTAAAAACCGTCTGAGTGAGATCATAGAGCTGCAGCAGCGTTTTAAACAGAGCATTAGTATGGCGATAGAGGCTAAAAGCCGTCAACTCGCCCCTGTAGCTGAAAACTTGACACGTCAAACACAAGCTATAATCTTACATAAACAAAACACAGTCCAAGGTCTTCAGCAGGCACTTCTCTCTCAAAACCCGAAACTCAAAAGTAAAAAAGGGTATGCGCAAGTCACTCAAAATAACCAACTTGTAGACCTAGACAGACTTGAAGTGGGTGTAGAGATCGCACTTTTAAGCAGCGAAAAAAGGGTCTCTGCAAAAGTTACCGCAGTAGAAACACTCTAAAAAAGAGCTTGTTATAAGTCAATTCCTTTTTTAACCTTCTTTGCTATACTCCTCTAAAAACATGAGGAAGTATATATGCAATATCCAACATTTTTCAATGAGGTAGAGACCATAGAGATTGTTGACCCTCTCTCTATGGTACTAGGTGCATTTGAGGGTGGAAATATCACTTTTAACTACTTAGATGTTGTTAAATCAGCAGGACACAGTTGTCCCACAGTAGCAGGGGCTTATTTGATAACGCTAAAGGCGCTACAAGCACTATATCCTCATGATACACCAGTCCGGGGAAATATCAAGGTGGCCTTTAAAGAGCCGATGGAAGAGGGTGTTGCCGGTGTGATTGGCAATGTTGTCTCTCAACTGACAGGTGCAACGGACAAAAGTGGTTTTAAAGGGCTCAACGGCAAGTTCGCCCGCCATTCGCTTATGGAGTTTAATGCCGGTCTTCATTCCAGTGGACGTTTCACCCGTGTAGACACAGGTGCTTCAGTCGATGTGTTTTACAACCCAAATGTCGTACCCCCACTGCCAGACATGCAGCCTTTAATGCAAAAAGTGATGGGTGGAAGTGCAGAACCTGAAGATATTAAAGCTTTTGGGATCTTTTGGCAAGAGCGTGTAGAACGTATTTTGATAGAGAACAGCGATAACAGTGAGATGATTCGTGTGGAGTCTGTGTCGTAGGTCTTCTTTATATTCTTTTTACAGTTAATTTATTAACTTTTCTCTTATGTTATAATACTGTATTACAACATACATGAGGAGAGTCCTATGATTGCAACAGTTAGATTAGATAGCGAATTGGAAGAAGTGTTAAACTCTATTGCAAAAAAATTCCATAAAAAAAAGAGTGATGTCATACGAGAAGCGATCTCACATTATGCAAAAAGTTTAGAGAAAAGTCAAAAAACAAGAATACAAAAGGCGATGGCCAAAACGATGGAGAGTGATTTTAGTGAATATAAAGAGATAGAAGGTTCTCTAGATGACAGCTTCTAGAGGTGATATCTGGCTTATAAATTTCAATCCTACTAAAAAGTCTAATGAAATAGGAAAGATAAGACCAGCTCTTGTCTTTCAAAATGACGAACTAAACAGTGGTGGGTATCCAACGACTATTGTATTGCCTTTGACTACGCATCTTATTGACGATGCAAAGCCTTTAAGATATCGTATTGTGCAGTCTGGAAAATTAGAGCAGGATTCAGATCTGTTAATAGCACATATCCGTTCTATAGATAACTCCAGATTTATTGAAAAACTAACTTCTTTAAACGAGAAACAGATGGTTGTCATCAAAAAACTTCTAGATGAAGTGTTGAATTAAAGAACACTATAGATACCTCATAGTAATTTCGCCAGACTGAAATAATCAAATCTTTTACCCAATAAACTAATTTTAGTTTGATAATAGGTCGATATGGTTAACTTGCATATTTGTTAGGAGAAGCTTTGGAGTCAGAGATAGTATAATGTCATATCCAAATCCTAAGAGACGATATTTAGGAATAACAAAGAAGTACAATGAACACAAAACTATTTTCAAACCTCCCTTTAGAGAAGGCCATGTTAGATAACCTCGAACAGATGGGTTACACAGAGATGACGGCTATTCAAGAACAGAGTCTTCCTCTGACATTAGCGGGGGAAGATGTTATCGCTCAGGCTAAAACAGGCAGTGGTAAAACGGCTGCTTTTGGTCTTGGGATGTTACACAAGCTTGATGTTAAAAAGTGGAAGATCCAAGGACTGATTATGTGTCCTACTCGTGAGTTGGCTGACCAGGTTGCCAATGAGCTGCGCAAACTTGCCCGTTTTAAACACAACATCAAGATCTTGACACTCTGTGGCGGTATGCCGCTCACACCACAACGTATCTCTCTTGAACATGGTGCTCACATCATAGTTGGGACACCGGGGCGTATCCAAGACCATATTGGTAAAGATACATTAGACCTCTCACATGTGCATACACTGATCTTAGATGAGGCAGACCGTATGTTGGACATGGGCTTTTTGGATGACATCAAGCAGATCATCTCCCATATGCCTGCCAACCGCCAGACCATGTTGTTTTCTGCGACTTATCCTGATGAAATCGGTTTTTTAAGTAAGACGATCATGAAAAACCCTAAGCGCGTCAGTGTTGAAGCTGGTGAAGCCAAGCCAGATATCAATGCAAATTTCTATAAAACGACCGTTAATGAAAAAGAGGGTGATCTTCTACGTCTGCTTCTGCACCATCAGGCTGACTCTACGATCATTTTCTGCAACATGAAGGTGACTTGTGATGAGGTGAGTGACTACCTTAATGACATGGGGCTTTATGCTTTAGCACTTCATGGTGATTTGGAACAGCGTGAGCGTACCGAGGTCTTGGCACTTTTCAGTAACGGGAGTGCTTCGATCTTGGTGGCGACTGATGTGGCTGCACGAGGCCTTGACATCAAAGATCTGGATCTGGTGATCAACTATGATGTTCCTACACAGAGTGAGGTCTATGTACATCGTATCGGTCGTACGGGTCGTGCGGGTAAAAGTGGGATCGCCGAGACTCTGTACACAGCAAGAGAGGCTTCTAAAATAGAAGAGATCGAAGCAGAGATAGGTGAGGGTGTGAACTATGGTTATTTGGACAAGCTCAAACATAATGATCTCTACACACCAAAATATATAACTCTGAAGATCGACGGCGGGAAAAAAGACAAACTGCGTCCTGGTGACATTGTAGGTGCCATCACTTCGAGTAAGCAGATCAAGGGTGATGAGATAGGTAACATTAATGTTACCGCGATGCGTTCTTATGTCGCAGTAGAACGAGACAAGGCAGAAACAGCTTATAAACTCATCCGTGATGGCAAAATGAAAAACCGAAAATTTAGAGTTCATCTACTCGATTAAGACTCATATACCATTTGAAAAAGAGAAAAATACTCTTTTTTGGTGTTGGTAACTCCTCTTCTATATGATAGTAATCAAATATAATATATTGCGTTCAGTCCCGTTCCTATAAGGGTTTGCGTGGATAAATGAAGCTCAGTATTATAATATCTTGCTATAATTCTTTGCATAAAAACTACTTATGATGATAGTCTGTGCTACAAGCAGACAAAAGGATAAAACACATGCGATTTAACAGACTGTTATGGTTTCCTTTCGCCTTGACATTAAGTGTACAAGTCAATGCCTTGACACTGCAAGAGAGCGTCTCAGAAGTTTTAGAGACAAACCCTACCGTAGTAGAGAGACTCAAAAACTATAGAGCCTCTAAAGCAAAAGTAGGTGTGGCAGATGCAGGTTATATGCCGACGATTGACCTTGAGACCTCTGTAGGCCGTGAAGAAGGAGGTGTTTTTTTTGAGCGTATAGATCGTACAGGTGACTGGGTATTAGAACACTCTCTTATACTGCGTCAAAACCTTTTTGATGGTTTTGGTACCGTTGAACAAGTCAACTATGAAAAGATGCAGACACTTGCTGCTGCGCACAGTTACTTGGAAGTTGCCAACGATACATCACTGAAGATGATAAAAAGCTACCTTGATGTCTTACGCGAGTATGAGTTGTTGATCAATGCAAGAGATAATGTGCAAGAACATCAGAAGATCTATGACAAGGTCTTGACTCTTTACAATGGCGGTCTGACAACACTTTCAGAAGTTGAGCGTATTAAAGCATCCCTTTCATCAGTAGAAGCGAACCTGATCTTACAAAAAAACAGTGTTCGAGATGCACAATTTAGCCTCAAACGAGTCTTAGGACGTCTGTTGACACTTGAAGAGTTGGAAGTACCAAATTATAAGCCTCCTATGCCTGATAGTTTGGATCAAGCCAGTGCGTATGCTCTAAAATACAACCCATCACTACAGGTAAGCCGTTTTAACATTAAAAGTGCACAATCACTTCTTAAGCAAGATAGAAAAAATTTCTATCCTACCTTAGATGCAGAGTTGAGTGCAAATTTTGATGATTATGCCAAAAATGAAAATGCCCGTCAAGATGATCAAGAGTATTACAGAGCGATGCTGGTCTTACGGTATAACCTCTATCGTGGTGGCAGTGACAGTGCCAAAAAACAGATCAATATCTCTAAGATCAACCAAGAAGTGGCCATACAACAAGACCTTCGTCGACAGACCTTAGAGTCACTGGCACTCGCATGGAACTCTCGAGACCTGTCTATACAGCAGATCCCGATCTTAGAAGATTACTACCTTCACTCCAAGCGTACACTTGGTCTCTATATTGATGAATATAACTTCGGTAAACGTTCACTTCTTGACCTGCTTGCTGCACAAAACGATGTGGCCCGTTCAAATACACAGATCATTGATGCCAACTATAAGTTACTTTACTCAGAGTACCGAATTATGGATGCTATGGGCTTGACTATGGCAGCAGTTGTAGGCGATGTTAATAAGTATTATCAGAATGTTGGACTTCGTGTTGACGAAGAAGCACAAGCGAAGATGAGTGATGAAGAGCGTGAAAAAGCAGAAAAAGCATCTCAAGATACATTACCAATCAAAAACGATATGGACAATGATCATATTGTAGACAGTAAAGACCTTTGTGATAACTCCGAAGCCAACACCAGTGTCAGGGCTTTAGGATGTGTGCGTTTTGATGATGGCCTGGATGCTTTAGACACAGCAACAGCAAACGAACCAACTCAAATAGATAATATAAAGTAGAGGATAAGTAGATGATGAAAATAGCATTAACAACCCTTATAGCCACATTGACGCTGAGTGGTGCTTCTATGTATGATGATAACTACTCTTTGGAAAAACAGCCTCAAGTCAAAGGGGCTAAAAAAGCACAATATGCAGAGCATAAAGAACTGGATGGTAGTTTTTTCCTAGGTGATTTTTTTGACAAGATCATCCGCTATGAACCTGTTTTCTTTGATGGCGAAAGTATCAGCAGCGGGCAAGAGAGTATTGATAAACTTTTAAAAGATCTCGAGGCTCAGGACCTAAACCGTAGTCGTATCACTGTTATTGGCTATACCAATGAGTCGGATGATCCTGATGCTGACAAGGCAGTGAAAACTAACGCTTTTATAGACTTTTTTCAAAACATAGCAACTCATAAAGGGGGAGATAAGGTTTCAGACATAAATCTCTCTAAAAAGCGTTCAGAAGTTGTTTTTAACAAACTTGTTGATGAAAATGTCTCCGAGTCGATCATCTACAAAGAGATGCGCGGTGGTGATGATCCACTTTATACCGAAGGTACCTCTAAAGGTATTGACTTGAACAACCGTGTCGAACTAGCACTTTACGTCATTGGCGATGAGGATAAAGATGGTGTCTTAGATCCTTATGACAGATGTCCAAAGACCTTCCCAGGTCTGGAAGTAGACAAATTCGGATGTGCGGGCAGTATCAATCTTGAGGTTAACTTTAAACTTGACTCCTCTGATGTCTCAGGTGATGACAACAGTAGTGTAGAAGCCTTTGCTAACTTCTTAATAGACAATCCACCATATGATGCTGTGATCGTTGGACACACTGACAAGCAGGGTCGTGCAGAATATAATGTGAAACTTTCTGAACGTCGTGCGAAGACTGTACTCGACATGTTAGTGAAAATGGGTGTTGATCGTAGTCGTCTGAAGTTTGAGGGTAAAGGTTTCTCTGAGCCGATCATTGACGAAGATACTCCTGAGGCCTACGCTAAAAACCGTCGTATTGAGGCGCACTACTTTATACGGGATTCTGAAAAGAAGAAGATGCAGAAAGAAGTGACAGTACCGAAACTTCGACAAGAACCTCAAATTAAGAAGTAGCGATCATGGCATCAAAACAACTACATTCTCAAGCGTTGTTAGATGCACTCTCTCTCTTCACTAAACGCTACCATAGACCTGTTTCTAAAGAAGCTTTAATAGCTGGTTTGCCTACTGCAACGGCTTCATCGATCCCTGACCTTTTAGACCACTCACAAGCAAGTACACTTTTTACACGCATCTCTGAGCGTGCGGGGTTTAAGTCAACATTGGTTGAACGTCCACTTGACAAGATATCTGCACTGCATCTACCTGCTATTTTAATCCTTTCCGATGCCAACACGGCTATTTTAGAAGCATTTAACGAAGATCGCAGCAAAGTGAAACTGATCTATGTTGAAGGTGAAGTCGAAGAGTGGGTCGATGTAGAAAAGGTGCAAGAGAGTTATTTGAACTTTATGTTGATGTTAAAGCGGGTTGTTGATGTCCAAGATGAGACACTCTCTGTACGTCATGGCCATGATGGACACTGGTTTTTTGATACCTTGAAACTCTCGTTGCCAATCTATAAAGATGTTTTGATCGCCTCTTTGTTGATCAACCTCTTTGTCTTGGCCACCCCGCTCTTTACGATGAATGTCTATGACCGGGTCATACCAAGTAATGCAACTGAGACACTTTTGGTCTTTTCTGTAGGTATTATGTTTGCCTATCTGCTTGACAGTTTTTTAAAGTTTACCCGTACTCGTTTACTGGAGATCGCAGCTAAAAAGAGTGACATTGTTATGAGCTCTATTGTCTTTGAAAAGATCTTGGATCTTAAGATGGCCATGCACCCCTCATCAGTTGGCTCTTTTGCCAATAATATAAAAGATTTTGAGTCTATTCGTGGTTTTATGACCAATGCCACTATGGCGGCTGTCATAGACCTTCCTTTTGCAGTACTTTTTTTACTGGTCATCTACTATATCGGTGGGGTGATAGTCTTTATACCAATGACGATCATGGCATTGATACTTATTTATGCGTTTATCATCAAAAA
The DNA here is from genome assembly GCA_015493495.1 of Helicobacteraceae bacterium. GTDB lineage: Bacteria > Campylobacterota > Campylobacteria > Campylobacterales > Sulfurimonadaceae > Sulfonitrofixus. Next base: position 35,552 of record WGDB01000142.1, read on the forward strand.
GCCACTTCAAGAGAGTATTGAGAGTACACATGAGGCTGCCGCTCGTAAACATGGTGTCTTGATAGAGACATTGCAAAATATTGAGACTATTAAAACACAGGGAATGGTAGGAAAACAGCAGTTTTTATATGAAGAGTCAGTAGGTGAGATCGCACAAAAGAGCTTCTACTCACGTATGCTCTCTGCGAGCGTTCCTACCATCACCGCATTACTCACACAGGTCAACACAGTGGCTATTGTTATTACGGGAGTCTTTATGATAGGTGACCTTGAATTGACGATGGGTGGACTTATAGGAATTGTGATCTTGTCCTCCAGGACTGTTTCCCCTATGGGACAGGTGGCAGGGCTTATTACCAATTATGCCGATGCAAGATCTGCATTTGACACGATCAACACAATTATCTCTCAAGAGCAAGAACGTCCCAATGGCCATAACTTTTTAGAACGTGACCACTTTAGAGGAAAAATAGAGTTTAAAAAGGTCTCTTTTAGTTACCCTAATTCTGAAGTTCAAGCACTTAAAGAGGTCTCTTTTGTGATAGAGGCTGGTGAACATGTGGGTGTGATCGGACGGATTGGTTCCGGAAAAAGTACCATAGAAAAGCTTATTTTGAAACTTTACGAACCGGACGAGGGAAGTATCTTGATCGATGATGTTGATATCGCTCAGATAGATCCAGCTATCTTACGTGCCAATATAGGTTATGTAGCACAAGATGTGGCCTTGTTTAGAGGCACACTTAAAGAGAACATCTTGAACCGTAACAGTGGTGTGAGCGATGAGGATTTTTTAGTGGCAACGAAACTGAGTGGGGTTGATGAGTTTGCACGGATGCACCCACATGGCTATGGGATGATGATAGGTGAACGGGCGCAAGGACTCTCCGGCGGCCAGCGTCAAAGCATTGGGATCGCGAGAGCATTGATCGCTGATGCGCCTTTAATGCTTTTGGATGAACCGACCAATGCTCTTGACCAGCTCAGTGAATCCCGTCTTATTAACTATTTAAGTCAGAGTCTAAGTAACGCAAAAACGGTACTTTTGGTGACTCAAAAATTAGGATTGCTCTCTATGACACCGCGTGTTATTGTGATGCATGAAGGTCAGGTCTATCTTGATGGAAAACGTGAAGATGTCTTGAAAAAACTTCAAGGAGTGGAGAGTCATGGCTAAATTTACCAAAGAAGATTTTGAATACATGAACACACTCTCCTCTGTAGTCAAGGAGAAAGAGTCTCATCGTATCCGGGTGGTACTTTATCTTTGGGCCTTTGCTTTGTTCTCTTTTATAGTTTGGGCCTATTTTGCTGAGATCGATGAGATTGCCAGAGGTAAAGGTGAGGTCGTTCCAAGTGGCAACAACCAGATGGTGCAAAACCTTGAGGGTGGGATCGTTAAAAAGATCTTGGTCAAGCCGGGGGACTTTGTAGAGAAGGGTCAACCTCTTATGAAGATAGATAATTCCAAATCTGAAGCGCAAAAAGATTCTGGTGCGCTAAAGAGCTTGGAGTTGGAAGCAAAGATCATCAGACTCAAAGCGGAGTCAGAAGGCCTGCCTTTTGAAGTCAATGCTACGACAGTGGCGCGTATGCCACTGCTTATAGCCAATGAACGAAGTCTCTACTTGGGGCGTAAAAATGCTTACCGTTCAAGTGTCAGTGTTCTTGATGAACAGCTTAGCCAAAAGCGTACCGAGTTGAAAGAGACTTACTCCCACATCGAACACCTCAAGCGCTCGTTGGAATATGTTACGACTGAAGTGGCTATGACAGAACCTATGGTAGCCAAGGGTGTCAAGTCCAAGGTAGAGTTTTTACAACTGCAACGTGAACAAAATGAGATCTCAGAGCGCTATCAGGCTGCTAGAGTCTCCGTAGCACGTATACAGTCTGCCATTGCTGAGGTGACAAGTAAAATAGAGCAGACCCGTAGTGAGTTTAAAAACAAAGCCAAACAAGAGCTGAACGAAGCAGTGGCAGAGAAGATGCGTCTTAAAGAGAGTATGAAAGCTTATCGTGACCAGGTAGACAGAACCTTGTTACGTTCACCTATTAAAGGTGTTATTCAAAAGCTCTACATTTTTACAGAAGGCGGGGTCGTGAAACCGGGTGAAGACCTTATAGAGATCGTACCTACAGATGAAGCACTCTGGATAGAGGTAAAAGTAAAACCTTCGGACATCGCTTTTATCTATCCAGGGCAAGAGGCTATTGTGAAGTTCTCTGCTTATGATTTCGCTATTTATGGAGGATTAGAGGCCAATGTCTTTCATATTTCAGCAGACACTACCACTGATCGTAAAGATAATGTCTATTATACGGTGCACCTCAAAACTAAAAAGAATTATCTTGGAAATGCCTCAAAACCATTGAAGATCATACCTGGTATGACGGTTAATGTTGACATTATTACAGGTAAAAAATCTGTATTAGACTATATTTTGAAACCTATACTGCGTTCAAAACAGTATACCTTTACGGAGCGTTAAATGATGACTTTAAAAAAATACAATACGGCTTTTATACTATTTTGTAGTAAAATTAATACATTAGCAGAACAAACAGTTAGAGTAAAAGGAATTTATTATGCATAATATCATTGCTTATTTAAATAGAAAAGATGGTCAGTTTTTTGCAAAAGACGAATTGGGTAATTTAAGAGAGATCGCTTTTGGTGATCCTATTTTTGAAGGAGAAGTGGTTGTTCAGGTTGTTGCTGATGCTGCTAAGACTGCTGAGACTGAAGGTGAAATTATTTTAGAGATCACACCTGAAGAGAGCGCTTTTCAGAAAATGCCACTTAATGAAGAAGCTGCAAGACGTCTTGATACAGCGACCTCTGTGGAAGTCCTTTTACCACTTAGCAATCCAGAAGTCAACGTTGTTGCTACACTGCGTCAAGGCCATAGTTTTGAAGAACGGTATGTTAAGCCTATCTCAGAGATGGTTGAAGAACAAAGTCTTTTGGATAGTACACCTGTTGCCAATCCTGATACAGCAAGAACAGACGAAGACTTTACAGGCTTGCTCAATGGTAATGTTTTTAACAACGGCCAAAGCGGTGATGTTGCAGACAGCCTGGGGCGTGATGATGGCGTTTCACAGCCCATTATTGGTGTTCAAGTAGGTAGTACTGAGGATGAAGTACACGGTGGTCTTGGAAATACCTTGACTGGTACTTATGGAACCCTTGTATTAGAGGCTGATGGCTCGTATGAGTATGATCTGAATGAAAACTCTGTCGTGACACAAGCTTTAGTAGATGGTCAGGTTGGTAAAGATGTGTTTTCTTATACCATTACGGATTCTGACGGTGATACTGCAACAACAACGTTGACTATAAATGTTATTGGTGCAGATGATGCCAGTTACATTGTTATACCACCACAAACAGTTTACGAAGCAGGTCTGCCTGAGGGTACTTTGGCTGATGGCAGTGATCATGTTGTGGACAAAGAGATACAAATACAGGCAAAAGATATACTTGACACGGTGACTATTGGCGGAACAACTTTGACATTAGCACAACTTCAAGACCTTGCAAATAACAATGCAAGTATAGATACTGGTGAAGGTACATTGACCTTGACAGATTATAACTTCAATCTAACGGGATTTGTGACGACTCTGACCTATACCTATGCACTAAATGATAATCTAGACCATCCTGCAGCAGCGGGTAATAATACCTTAGAAGATGATATCGCAGTCAGTGTAGTAGATGTTAATGGTTCTCTGGCTAATGGTACTTTAGCGATCACAATCGTTGATGATGTACCTGTAACAGTAGTCGATACCAATGAGATCACTGAAGATGGTATGCCAAATACTGTTAGCGGAAATGTCTACAGTACAACAGGTGCAAGCAGTGGTGACAATGCAGACAACATCGGTGCTGACAC
>WGDB01000143.1 GCA_015493495.1 Helicobacteraceae bacterium
AGCTTTGCCACTGCAAATATTGAGCTCTCACTTTTCATGATATTATTAATCAATGTCCATGGTGTACTGTCATACTCTAAAGCATGTTTTGTGTTATTATTCATGTGTAAATTCCTTTGTGGGTTTATCGCCGCTCTTGCTTGGTCGTGGGCGCGGCGTTATTTTTAACTGTCTTGCAGCAACTCTTTTATTTTCACCTGCAGATCATCGTTATTCGCTTCTATGTCTTTCAACAACTCTTCTGCCTTGAAACTCCATACTAAACGCTTATAGAGCAAAACTTTCTCTTTCTTCCATCCGCTGAGTGTCCGTAACGGTATCCCCAGTTCTTTGGCTATTTGTGTGTCTGTAATGTCCTTCTCCTTATAGCTTGTTTATGCTATTGTTGCATAATAGATATGTAAATGTCAATATTATTATGAAATTATGGCTTAAGCTTTAAAATGGTTAACATAAGATAGATTCTCGTGAATAAAACCTTAAAGTTCCTATTATAGGGCTTTATAGAGTGTTGAAAATTTCGAAGTATTTTACTTAAGGTTACAGAGCTTAAACGGGGTAAAATATAGCCTTTTGGCTTAAGGTTAGCCGCATAAAACCGATTGTAAGCGTCTATCCTTAATTAAGTTTCGAGCTGTTTTTTGCTTTCTTAAATCAGGTAAATATTAGCAGCTCTTGGACGTGCGTTAAATTCGTTTTTTTTATTTTCTCATTTATACAGTATTGATCGTTGGAAAAAAGCTCTTTTACCTCGTTTTATTATTCGTTCTTTTACAGTGCCTTACAACTGCCTGTTCAAGTTGCATTTAACCGCCTGTATTTCATCGATGATCTTATCAATATTCGCTATTTCCTGCTGTCTAAGCCGCTGAGGTATCAGCTCACTATGTGCGGATAACTGGTGTATCTCCTCTACCCGTCCCAGTAGCTCACCAAACCTACAATGGGCATAAGCTTTGCACGCCTGCACCCCCTCTGCGCTCATGTCGTCCACTCTTGGAAAGAATAACTCAAACTTTTCAAGCCTTCCTGTGTCAAGCTCTCTTAGAACATAAGCCATATCGTGCTTTTTACCGGCGTTCTTCAACATACCGGACAACGCAATAGCCAATGCCTTTATATCTGTATCGAATACCTCAGCGGCTTCTGTATAGGCACTGTATAACCTCTGCTGTTTAGTCATCGATGTTCTCCTGTTGTGGTGATCTTATCCAGTACGGGCAACATATGCGGGACAACTACGTTTATAAAAAGATACTTATGTAATTTTTGCAGGGGGTACATTTTTTGCAGTTCCTTTGTCATATCTTTAATTTTAATTTACACTTTTTTAACAAGACTCTACTAATTAAACTAACCTTAATTTCATTGTTCATTTACTGTGGTTATCCCCTTGCCGGACGTGTTTATACTGTTCACTTATATTTTTCCATTCAGTGTTGTGTTTTCGTCTTATAACCCCATGCTATCGGACTCTTTCCGTTGTGTTAGGTGTTGCTTTTGCCGTTTCCTTTTTTGCTTCAGTGTTGCTTCGGTTTACTTCGCTTGAGTGGTATCAAACTGTCATACTCTCTTAATAGATCATCTTCATCGCACTTAAAAAACTCATGGCTACCATCAAACTTTTTACCGTGATAGTAATTCTTCTCTTTAAAGTGTTGATGTAGCTTTGTCTCTATCTCGAAGGCGTTGGCTATTGGACGGTCTCGAATGATCGCGGCAAAGGTAATGTATCGATACTGCATAAAAAACGCTCGCTGCACTTGTAACAGTCTGTCAATGCTAGATTTGCCGCTACTCTTTCCTATCTTGTAGATATAGCCCTCTCGGCTGTCTAACTTCACTTTGAAAATATATACTCTGTCCATCGTGTTATCTCCTATCTTGTTGTTGAGGTGTTTTGTAGTGATGGTTCAACTTCTGAACTCACTTTTTTTTTCTATTCTTGGTGGTTCTACCCTAAGTACTAAATACTCTAAGTATGTGGTGTCGAAACGACACGTGTTAAAACGACACGTTAGGTTAAATAAAACTTAACACCACAATGCCCACAATAGGTAAGTCCTTTTTGTGTAAGTTCACCGCCGCAATTTATGCAGTAATCAGGACGTACCCCTGTACCGCTTATGTAGATCAATTTTGTGTAATGCCACACTTTCCCATTTTGTTGTTTTTGTACTGCTTCTATGTAGCCCAAACTTTTTAAACTTCTTCGTGCCGTCAGTAATTGTTTGTTACCCATTTTTAACACTTTACGCGTATGTTCACTTGAAGCAAAAACAATATTAGTCCCTTGTCTTGCTGCTTCACTCAAATAAAATAAAAGTAGGTCTTTTACTGTGGGTGGATGTTGTCTCAACCGATAAAAGTCAATGTTTGTAAATGGCAGCTTTTGCGCCGTTTGTATCTCACGGTCTACATCATCGATCAAAAAGGTTTTACCCTCACAATGATCGCCTTTACAGTGCAGCATAATGTCACCGCCTGTTGTTGATCGCTGCACCCATCCGTAACCCTCGCCTATGCCGTCGCTATGGTCTTGATTACATATAGGGCACACGGTCTTTATCTCTGTCTTGATATCACCTGCTGGTATCAGCTTTTCAAAGTCGCTTAGCTTGATGCCGCCCTGGACTGTTTTGATGATCGCGTTAGGATTAAGGTAATAAACCTCATCTGCTTCGTACATAATGGCACTTTTACGATAGTCATCAGCGTTCCACTTGGAAAGGTCATTAAAAACCGTGTTATGCGTCTCATACTTAGCTATCACGGCATTTTTTCGCTTCAAAGGTATCTTTGCTTGGCTTTTGCTCTTTGTAGGCGTGACAACACTCAACGGTTCACCATAAACTATCTTTGAAACATCAGCCATAATCGCCGCTGTTGCTTCGTTCTCAATAGCCGGTGACAAATACCGCGCACGGTCAAACGCTACCTTTAGATCAGTATCGCTTTTGTATCTAGCAGTATCAATACCTATAGCCTCATATGTGGCAAGCTTGACGGCTTCATAGTCCTGTTTGGATGAGGTCGGCAATGGCTTGTCTGTTGGTATCAGATAGTGAAACTTATAAGGATAATCTGCATAGCTTCTTGATGGTACACGTACAAAAGCGATGCCGGCATTATCTAAGCACGTTTCAAAATATTGATAAGCGTCTTTATCGTCAAAATCTTCAAGCAAGATGGGGTAAGCTTCCACAATGTTTGAGGCTGCACGCTTGCCACCTTTAAAGCCAACTGCTGCTACTGCTTTATTGTTCATGATCTGCACAACATCACTAAAGGGTATTACTATTGGTTCAAACCCTTTTTGATATACACGTTTGCCTCGATCATCTATAAAAAAGTTTGTACTAACATGTAGGGCAATGCTGCTGTTTTTGCTATAATTCATTTATGCGCAAAATTTCTATTGCTATGTGTTTGGTAATTTATTGCGCCCTCTTATGGTCAGGATGCCCAGCAAAACATCTTTCTCATTAATAGAGGTCTTTTTTAGTTCTTCTCTAATCCACTGCACAACTTCTGCTCTGTCTTTATCGTTATCGAGTTGGGTTGCCAGTCTATACGCGGAGATTACTCCCGCTTGTTTGTTGTTGCCTTGCAAGATCATCAAACAGATTTCCGACTCTGTTACCCCTATAGCTTCCATTCGCATAAGCATTTCATCATCAAACCTAAAGCCCCGCTCATCTGCCATGCGCATAAATACGCCCTTATAATTACATGGGATACTTAGTGTGTCAATAGTTTGCGCCATCACATCAGTATTTCTCTTTGCTAACTTAATAGCCTCTTTTAGTTGTTCACACATTACGCGCTCACTGACTCTATAAATGCTTGAATATCGGACTGTTTCCATACTGAAATGCGTTTGCTTAATTTAGTAGCTTTTGGAATTTTTCCTTGACGCGCATATAACCACACTGTGCTTTTACCTACTCCTAACATATCTGCAACTTGTCCTAATCTTAGTAACTTATCCATCTGAATACCTTTTTAATTATGTGGCTTAACGTCTTAAGCTAATGTATACATATGGGGGTATTATTGCACAAAAGATTAGGTGCTGTAAAGCCCCAAATATAGGGGTTTGCGAGTAGTGTTTGTTTAGGTTGTTAGTAGGACTTTGGTAGTAGTTTGTTAGTACTTATTTAGGACTCTATTAGTACCTATTTAGGATATTATTAGTATTATTTTGGGTTCTCCGTGTATATGTCACGTTTGTTCTAAATAAAATTTCAGAGCATCTTCATTTAAATCAAGTGGTATCACCTCTTTTATCATCTTGGTTATTTCTTTTTGCTCATTTCCTAACAGTTGGCTTACGTTACTCTTAAATAGTTTTCTATACTTTCTTAAGTGGTTCTTTATAGTTTTGCTACTTATATTTCTTCTTATGGCAACTGAGTCAATTGCTCTTTCAAGCATATAATCCTGCAAGAATACATACTTATAGACTTCCACTGCAACATCAAAATAATTATTACCCCTAACACTCTTCTTTCTTTCCTTTTTATTCAGTAAAGCTTTTAACTCTTTGGCACTGTGATACTTTAGTAACTCGTCCAGTATCTTCCCCGCATCTTTCTCGTATGAATTAGCCATTATTTACCTCCTTGTTTTAGGTTGTCTAAGTAGTCACTCCACCACTGCATAAGCTCTTTGCGCTCCTCTAAGTATTTAGCACGGTTGTAGGCTTGTGAGACTGCATTACCTACACTATGGGCTAACTGTGTCTCTATTACTTCGTGTGACTTACCCTCTTCGTGTGCTATGGTTGAGAACATAGCTCTGAACCCGTGTGTGACAATCTCATCTTTGGAGTAGCCCATTCTTCTTAGAGCATTGTTTAGAGTAGCGTCGCTCATCGGTGCGGTGGTGCTTCTCATACTGTGGAATATATAGGCAGCCTCCCCACTGTAGAGCTGGACTTCTTTTAGTATCTCGATGGTTCTATCCGTTAAGGGGATGAGGTGCTCTCTTTTGGTTTTCATCTTCTCAGCTGGTATTCGCCAAAGTCTCGCTTCAAAATCAATCTCACTCCATTGTGCGAACCTTAGATTGTTAGGACGTAGGAAAACATAAGGGGCTATTGTAAGAGCCATCTTTACTAAGTAATCACCCATGTAATCATCGATGAGGTTGAGGAGTGTTCCTATCTCTTTGGGGTTGGTAATCGTTGGGTAGTTCTTGGCTGTATGTGATTTAAGTATCTCTTTTTTATCCATATCATTACAGATATTACGCTTTGCCAGTAGGTTAGATACTCCGTATTTAAACACTTTGCTTAGTTGGGTAAAGAGTCGGTGTGCGCTCTCCGTTGCACCTCTTCTCTCAACACGTTTAACGATGTCAATTATTTGTATAGGCTCAACTTCATCTATAGGCGTATTACCGATGAATGGATATACATTTCTCTTAAAGGAGTTCTTTAGTCGCTCTCTATATGCTTCGTTTAGTTCGTTGCGCTTTTCTAAGTACTGGAGAGATACAGTCTTAAAAGTGTTGTACTCTCTTTGCTCTTCCATCTTTAGCACTCGCTTGTTTTGTTTGCGTTGTTCTGCTGGATTAATACCGTTTGCAATCTGCTCTCTATAATCTTCTCTAAGTTTTCGTGCTTTAGCTAATGTGATTTCAGGATATACCCCTAATGCTAAAATCTTCTCTTTACCCTCAAACCGATACTTTAAGCGCCATCTCTTACCGCCAGTTTTAGCAACCAGCATAAAAAGCCCGCCACCGTCAAACACTTTATAGTCTTTTTCTTTAGGTTCTAAAGCCTTGTAATACTTATCCGTTAAGGACTTAGGTTTAGTTGCTGCTCTCTTAGACTTAGGAATAACCGCGTTGGCTTCTATAACTTCAACCTCTAGCACTTCGGTTGTAATAAGCTCTTTGCTCTTTGGCATCCGTTCTCCTTTGGGGGTACTTTTTTACGTTCTTGGGGTACTTTATCGAAATACCCCTAAAAAATACCCCTAAATATTTGCATTGTATTGAACAAACGTGTATCGTGGTGAACTAATGAAAGTGGCTTAAAGCTCGGTGTTTAGGGGTTTGTAAGTCTTTATTGAATTGTATAGAATAGTGTAATTGGTGGAGCATAGCGGGATCGAACCGCTGACCTCTTCGCTGCCAGCGAAGCGCTCTCCCAGCTGAGCTAATGCCCCATGAAGTTGGAAGTAAGCGATTATACTTTAAGAGTATTTGCATTACTCTTAAAAGTATGTTGGTTTGGACGTAACTTTAATAGATAGTAGTGCACATGTCTGTTAATGTCGATACTTTTAGCCTGTTATTCGTTCTCTTTTTGTATGTTGTCTGGTCTGTCCAAGACACATTGGTCGAGGTAGATGAACTGGTAATCTTTGTTGTAACTTACTTTATAAAAGATAGAGTATAAAATCGGGACGATACCCAGTGTCAGTACTGTACCAAAACCCAGACCGAAGATGATGGCGATGGCCATAGGCTGCCAAAGTGGTCCACCGGCAAACCATAGGGGTAAAAGACCACCGATCGTTGTTGCTGTAGTCAGCATGATTGGTCGCATACGACGCTGTGCGGCTTCGATGATGGCATCTTGAGGTGAGAGTTTGGTGACGTCGAGTTCATACTCTATACGCTCTATCAAGATAATTGCGTTGTTAATAACAATACCCGTCAAGGAAATAACACCCAGATAGGTCATAAACCCAAAGTATGACTGTGTCACTAACAGACCAATAACAACACCGATGATCCCTAGTGGTACCGTGATCAAGATTAGCACTGTTTTACGTAATGAGTTGAACTGCACCATTAGCAAGATCAATATCACCATAGCAGCGATAGGGAACTTGGCAGAGACTGCTTTTTGTGCGATTGTAGAACTTTCGATCTCACCACCATAAGCATAACTATAACCTAATGGCCAGTGTTGTGCCTCAAGATACTTGTCTAGTTTCTCTTTTATGTCAAAGGCTGTGATGCCCTCTAAAAGTTCAGAACTTACTGTGATCGTGTGCATACCGTCACGACGAATGATCTTAGGCGGCTTCCATAAAATGTCGATATCTGCGACTTGTGTCAAAGGCACTGACTTTCCTGTTTGTGGTACAAACACCAATGTACTCGCCAACATTGCCAAGTCTGAGGTTAAATCATGATTGGAGCGCAGTACAATAGGGATGGTTTTGTTATCCGTTCTAAACTGCGTGATCTCTCGACCACTTAACGCGGTCTGCAGTGAATTGGCGATGTCACTGTAACTGACACCTGCGTGGTGTGCCAAAGCGGGGTTAATGTTAACCACCAGCTTTTCAGCCCACTTACTCCAGTCATCTTTTATAGACTTTGTCCCATAGATCTCACTCAGTTCTACTTTTAGAGCATCTGCCTCTTCACGTAAGATCTTGTTGTCATTTCCACTGATGCGGATCTGTATCGGGGTCTTAACAGGAGGTCCGTTGTCCAGTTTTTTAACCGAGATGTCAGCGTTGGCAAAGTGGTTAAAGGCAAACTCCTCGATCTGTGGTTCCAGTGTATTAAAGGCCTCTAATGAAGTGGCATTGATCAAGATCTCTGCATACTCTGGAGCATTACCTACTGGAGTATTGTTGATCCAGAAACGTGGAGAACCTTTACCTATAAATGAGGTATAGCTCTCTATAAACTCTGGACGCTTCTGCTCCAAATAGATCTCCATTTCTTTAACCACTTTTTTTGTCTCTTGGATGTCACTACCAAGTGGCAGAGAGACACGGACTAACATCGAAGGTTGGTCTGCAGGTGGAAAAAAGATCTTAGGAATATAACCAAACATATAGAGAGAGGCTATAAAGATACCTACAATAGTAGTTACTGAAATGGTACGGTGCTTCAGTGAGAAGGTCAGCATACTTTTAAAACTGTTACAGAGTGGGTTGTTATAGGTAAATTTCTTTTCATCTTTTTTAAGAAAGAGATATGTCATCATTGGTGTCAATGTAAGAGAGAGAACCCATGAACTCAAGAGTGTGATGGTCACGACCTCAAAAAGAGCACTAGTATACTCACCTGCTGTTGATTCGGCTAGATAGATTGGTAAAAATGCCGCAGCAGTGGTCAAGGAGGATGTCAACAGTGAGACACGCAGTTCATTAACCGCAGAGATAGAAGCATGTAACGGCGATAACCCCTCATCCATCTTTACTAAAACAGACTCACTGATAACGATGGCGTTGTCCACTAAAAGTCCCAGTGAGATAATAAGTGCTGCCAAGGAGACCTGGTTCAGCCCTATCTCAAACTGCCACATAAAGAAAAAGGAGGTCGCAATAGCCGTAGGGATCAAAGTTGCTACGATAAGACCTGTGCGCCAGCCCAAAGTTAAAAACATCACTGCGATAACGATCAGGATCGACATGATCAGTGAGTTTCTAAAGTCATTGATAATAGTCTCGACCAGTTTAGGCTCGTCAAATGCCAACCTGAACTCAACTCCAATAGGGTACTCACTCTCAAGGTAACGGATCTTCTCTTTGACTGCCTCACCAAGTTCGATAATATTACTACCTTCACTTAAAGAGATAGCAAGCACCAAGGCTTGTTCACCATCTGCACGGGTCATTGGGTCGGCAGGTTCAGAATAACCTGAGCGAATGTTGACCATGTCTTCGAGATACAGGACACTCTTTTTACCCTTGATAGGAATAATGGTTTTACCCAACTCTTCCAGGGAATTCAAGTTACCAGTTGGCTCCAGGATAAGGCGCTGTGGGCCGATGGTGATTGAACCACCGGGGGTAATGATGTTACGTTTACGAATTATCTCTCCGAGTTCATCAGGAGAGATACCTACTTCTGAGAGTTTGGCATTAGAGAATTCTATGTAGATGTACTCACTCTGCTGACCTAGGATGTCGACTTGACCGATGCTACTGATACCTAACATCTCCTCTTTGACCTGGTTGGCTATTCCTTCGAGTTCTGCATAGCTAAATCCCTCTCCGACCACGGTAACAAGAGTACCAAAAGTCTCACTGTAGCTGTCATTTAAAAAAGGGTGTGCAGCCTCTTGAGGCAGAGAGACCTGGTCGATCTTTTTACGGATCTCATCCCAAATAGGTACCATGTCTTTGTAAGACTCTTGTATATAAACATAGATCGTAGAGACGCCATTTTTAGAGACTGACTCTATGTGGTCAATCTCTTCGATCTGTCGGATCTTACGCTCGAGAGGTATGGTAACCAAAGACTCTATACGTTCAGGAGTTGCTCCGGGAAACTGTGTGACGACAACTGCTGTACGGATCACAAAAGAGGGATCTTTCGCCCGTGGCATTTCAAAATAGGCAAAGAGACCACCGATAAAGAAAAAGAGTATCAGTGCTATACTGATACGATTTTTACTAATCGCCGTTTCGGTAATACAGGCGTTCACTATTTTACTCGAACTTTCTGTCCAGAGTGGACACGACTCATACCCGCGATCAAGACACGCATTCCCTCTTTAACGCCATCAGTCAAAATAATACCCTTACCGGTTAACGAACCCCTTGTCACATTACGACGACGGATCGTACCCACACCATTTTCTATGTTGGTAACAGTATAGATGTAGTAGTCATCTTCATCTTCCATCAACGCATGTACAGGGATCACAAAACTTTTAATATGGCTCTCTTTACCAATAGAGAAGGTAACCGATGCGGCCATACCCGGGTGGATCTTTTTAGAGGGCTTAATAACACGTACGGTTACGGGGAAGGTCGTAGTACGCATACTAGAACTATGACTGACCTCGGTAATACGGGCATTGAAACTTTTATCTTTAACGTCATCAAAGGTCACTTTAGTGAGTTGTCCGACTTTGATAGCATCGATCATAGAACCTGGAACGGAGATAGGTACTTCGATATTTTTTGTTGAAGAGATCGTGGCGATATTGGTTGCTGCCGTAACGTTTTCCCCTTTACGGACATGGATCTCTGAGACTGAACCATCTATAGGAGCATGCAGTTTGGTGTAACTAAGCTCCAGTTGTGCCTGTTCCAAACGGGTTCTCATAGCACGTCTGTTCGCTTTAGCAGAGTCATAAGCGGTACGTGCACTGTCCAAGTCACTTAATGAAGAGCTACGGTTGACATACAGCTTTTGAACACGTTCATAACGTGCTTTAGAGTGTTCAAGCTCTGAAGCGGTCTGTTTCAAAGAAGCCCGGACTTCTGCTACTTTAAGTTTAAAGTAGGCGCTGTCCAAAGATGCGATGAGGGTCCCTTTTTTAACATATTGTCCCGGTTTGACATTGACTGATTTTAGACGACCTGAGACATTAAAGCTCAACCGTGCTGCCACATCAGAACGGGCAATACCACTAAAGGTGTGTGAGGAGATGGCGTTGGCTGCTTTAAGGGTCATGGTACGAACAGGACGAAGCTGCTGCTCTTTCTCTTCTTCACTACAACCTACGATACCCAAGGCAACAAACGTTGCCAAAAGCCCTGTAACGATTAACTTATTCATCTTCATCATCTCTAACTCCATCTTCGTATTCTTGAATTTTTTGTGACCATTTTGCACGTTCGTCTTCATCTATATTAAAATTAACCTGACCGATATTACGCTGTAGACGTATGAGGTCTGCCATAAAACCGTAGCGGGTGTTGTTCTCTACCAAAGCAGCTTTTAGTGTTGTGTTTTGTGCATCGAGCAGGTTTAAGATGCTTCCGTTTCCCTGCTGATAAATAGCTGTCATATACTCCAGATTTTTGTTTGCTGCAATATAGGCATCGTGTGACAGGTCAATAGATAAATATGCTGCTTTAGCCTGATATAGGGCATTACGTATGTCTCTTTCCAAATTATTGGAAACGTCTTCTTGCTGAGACTGTGCAGTTAAGAGTGCAGATTTTGCAGACTCGCGCTCAGCAGTTTGGTATCCACCTGTATAGAGAGGTAGGTCAGCAACAATACCTACTTGGTACTCAAGTTGACCAAAGGTATCTAAGTTTGCAACTACATCCTCTTGTGCTTGATTAGGTTGAAACGGAGGTGCATCCGGCTCATTGTCTAAAAATTTGTAACGCAATCCTGCTTGAAAATAGACTTCAGGAGCATATAGTGAAGCAGCAGAGGCTTCAGCAATATATTTTTTTGCCTGGGTCATGGCACCAAACTGACGTAGTTGAGGCGAACTGTCATGTCCTGTTTTGACCAAAAAGCCCTCAAATATTACAAAACCAGCAGGATTCTCAAAATAATCACGGATCTTTTTATCGTGGGTTAGGAAAACAGGATCTTCCATAGTCACTTTTTCCAGGTTTAGTAGCAGCTTTTGAGGCAAGTTAAGTAGTGCATTCAGGGTGAATTGTGTCTTTTGGATGAGTGCATGAGTAAAAAGAACATCTTTTTTGTCATTAGCGATCTTGCTCTCCCAACGATAAATATCACTCTGGTTACCAATACCGATATCTTGTTTTGTGATCGCAGAGCGAAGGTTGTTTTTTGATAACTCGAGGTTGCTTTTTTGAAGTTCGAGACGGTTTTTAAACTGTAAGATCTTCAGGTAAAGTAGTGAGGCTCGCATAGCGATCTCCAGTTTGGCATGGGCAACTTCATTACTTGTAGCACTCAAAAATGCTTTGTTGATACTGATATTGGCATACTGACTTTGGTTATAAAGGGTCTGTCTTAGTGCTAATTCGCCATTGACCTCAGTCTTTTGCAAAATACCCAGACTTTTAACCGCACGTCCCTCATCGATCTGTCGACCAATAAGCTTTGCATTGATCTGAGGATAAAATGAAGAGTCTGCCTGTTCGAGGTTATGGGTAGAGACCTCGATTTGCTGCTCTGCCTGCATGATGGTAAGGTTGTACCCAACTGCACGGTCCATGATCTCTTCTATGGAGAAGTAGTGACTGTCTGTGTCGTCTGCTTCAAGGATGGTCGCACGAGATATAAGGTCCCAGCTTGGTGTAAAGTTTACATTGTTCGCTGTCTCTGAGTTAAGTGAGAGCGAAGGGTAGGGTTTAAAACTGACCGACAGTCTTGATGCCTTAAAACCTAAAGAGATCTGCTGTACTTGCAATGCTATCTGACGGATAAGGCGTTTGTTGTCAGAGGCAGGAACATTGCCAAAAAGTGCTCCTAGCTCAACATCATCACGACCCAGCGCAGAGAAACTTGGGAGCTCTTTTAGACGTAAAGCTGTGTAAAGGTCACGGCGCTCTTCGTCATTTTTTTGAAACAGTGGTGTAACATAGATGAAGTCTACATCAGGTTCAATAGCGTCTATGATGGCATTAAGATCCTGGTAAGCAGGTATGATCTGTGTCTCAATGCCTTCGTATTTAAAGGACCTCTTGATGTATTTGACAATCTGGGGTGCATATTTGTAAAGCTTAGGATTGATTAAAACACCCACCTTGTTCACATTCATAATATCTTTAATAACCGCTATGTCATCTTTAATGTCAAAATAACCGTTAATATAAGTGAGGTTTCTTTTGCCAGAACTCCCTTTTTTGTAAGGTGCTCCCTGCATCTTAGGATTGATAATGGTTGAAGCTATAAGTGGTTTTCTAAAGCTTTTTTTAGTGACGGCAATCTGTGAAGAGAGTGTACCAAGAGTAATGACCAGGTTCGTTTCTCGAGAGTTTAGAGCTTTGTTAATACCTTTAGATATCTTTTTGTAGTCCCAATTGCCATCAAAACGAAGTTTTTCTGGGAACCGAACATCGAAATCACGACCCAGAAGTTGATCGATCTCATCTTTCATCTGCTCTTCAAAATCTTCGTTGAAGTCAGTAGGGCCGTCGGTAACGATAGCAATGGTATAACTTTGTTTTGCCCAGAGGGTAAAAGTGATCATAAAAAGAAGTAGAAGCGTACGCATAAATAACACCTAAAATAAAATATATCTATAGTAGCCAAGTAGCCCATAAATAGGGATAAATTGCTACTACTTTAACGCATAAAGATGATAATCTGAAACAGTTTAAAGGTAAGAGTCAAGTACTATATTTTGAAGTAATCTGAAGTATAATTTAGAGCGATAAAAAAGAGGTATGAACCCATTTTTTAGAGTGAAGGCGTTTTAGAACTTGTAGTTCATACCTAAGGAAAGCGTCATCTGCTGCATTTTTGTTTTGTACTCATAGTTCATGTCAACGAAGTCAAGTGTAACTCCAGCAGGTAGTCCTGTGATATCACCTGCTAAACCACTGGCACCAGGAACAAGAGAACCAGATCGTGTTACCTCAGACTCAGGTGAGTACATAAAGGCACCATCAATGGTGAAATTTTCTGTAACATCATACCCTGCACCTAATGTAAAGTGTGTTGTTGCAATGGCTGGAAAACCTGTCATGTTCAACATTGACACCGCTTGATCAAAGACGTAAGTACCTTGTATATCTGTTAACAGAGAACCGATCTCACCCGACTTGTTTTTAAGAGGAGAATCAGCGTAGTTATAACCTCCACGAAATCGGAACTGTTTGTTTGGTCTAAACTCAAAACCCATTGCAAAAACGCTTTGGTTTTCCCAACCAAAGTCTTTATAACCTTCAGCAAGACCCCAGGCAATATAACGATAGTCACCCGTGATACTCACTTGATCCGTTAGCTGATAGTCTGCACCGACAGCCACTTCCCATGGTTGCTCCATGGTCAAATCATTAAGATTTTTAGGGTCTGTTTTAGATAGAGCATTGTCTACTGTATCATTGAGTACAACATCTGGCAAGACATCTTTCAAAAACTCGTTGGCTGTTGATCCCGGTGCAAAAACTTGATCTACTGCTGCGTCAACATTGGTTGCAGCTTTTAAACCTACACCTTGAGTTGTATATGCATAATCGTTCATCATGTTAACCATACCGTAAGGGCCAAATTGGTTGAAGTTTGCGACGTCTTTATATTTGTAAACCAAAGAGGATTGGTAAGTAGCACCAACACGTAATTTATCTGTGACTTTGACATCCATACCTACTTGCCAACCAATTGCTGGGACAAGACTTGGTCCACCTATATTTGTACCAAAGAGGCCTGTTCCTGAGCCACCACCATGCACTGACTGACGTGGATCACGTGTACAATTAAGACCATTTGCATCACATCGTGTTTGCGATTCATCATAATTAATAGACATAGACCCAAGTCCCAACACCGGAGCGAAACCAAATGTCGTATTACCTGTTCTATAAGAGAATCCAGGGATGATTTTCATTAACATCATCCCTGATTTAAAACGACGTTGTGCATAACCTGTGTTGTCATTACCACCAGTATCTTTATAGTCTACACCCATACCTGCAGCACCCATCATAGTTAGACCCCAAGACCATTTATCATCAAGTTTATCAACATAAGACATAGTTGGAATAAAGTTTGTATCTAAGTGGTTTTGGCTGTTTACATAATTAGGATTGTCATGATAAAGACCATTAGCAGGTGTTGTATTTAAAAACATCCAGTCAGTCGTCGCTGTACTGACCGAAGCATTAAAGTACGTCACGTCCAAGTGGATCTCGCTACTTTTCACATCTGCTATCAAAGCAACATTTTTCGCCATAGCGCCTGAACCATCTGAGAAATGAGCAACACCCGTTCCACCCATAGAACGAGAAACTGTACCTGTTCCGATCATGTTGACACCATTGGTCGCAAGAAGTGAAGACGCTATACAGCTAAGTAGTAGGAGTTTTTTTATCATTTTTGAGCCTATAAAATTATCTATTTATTACTTCGAGAAGTAGTAAAACAAGAATTTTCCGGGAGAGTTACTGTAGGTGTAGAGGCCCCGAAGGGTCTCTAAGTGAGTAGGATTACTCAGCAGTCGCTACTGTGTCACCAGCATTGGTAGCATCGATACCTACTAAGTTTTTAGCAGAGTCAACAAGACCATTTAGGTAAGCTAGAGCAGCTTCTGTGTCTTCTGGAGATACAACACGAATTTTGTATACATATCTACCGTCTAGTTGACCATTAGCGTCAACAATGATGATAGCGTCAGAACCCATCTCTACTTTTTCCATTGTGATTGTTTTCACAGGAGCAGCAGTTTGAGCAAGGTCGAACTGATCAATAAGATCAGCATTGTCAGAAACAACATAGATATCCATGTAACCAGCGTCGAAACTCCAGTCAATAGTCTCATAGTTAGACTGACCAACATTTGCAGGTGCTTTCAACCAGTTGATTCCCATTAACCAGTTAGGGATGTATGAGTTGTTAGCATCTGGATAGAAGTACTCTTTAACCAGTTCTTGGTCACTAAGATCTGCCAACCACTGTGCATCAACGTCATTGTTCCAGTAATTTACAACACCCTCTTTAGCAGAACCATATGCATATTCCCAAGTGATCTGAGAGAATGGAGGAAGAACGATAGTCTCTTTTGCGTTATCCATAGTGTAGCTTTCATTGTTCTCACATGTAGCTGTATAGATATCTCCGGCAGCAGTAAATGGTCTATTACCACACTTGTAAGCGTAAAGATCTTCTTGCATCGCAAGTTCCATAAGACCATGGAAACCATAAACCGTTTGGTTGATGTGTGTTCCATTAGTGATCTCAGTAGGATATACTGTTTCATTCTGATCGTTACGACCATCAAGAACTGTGTTATAAACAACATTACCTTGATCTTTAAGCTCAGCTACTACTGAACGGTTTCCATCCATGAATGCATCAAATGCGTCACCAAGACTTACTTGTGACCAACCTGCAAGGAAAAGATCTACAGTATCATCGAACCAGTCAGAACCAAGAAGACCTAGACCTGCTGAACGAGAAGATGAAGTTGCTGCAGTTGCGTTAGCATCAGTGTTGTAACCGTTCCAAGCATTTTGTGCTGCTTCACTAATACCATCCCAAACGTTAATTCCGTTGTAAGAAGCGTAAGCGTAACCAGCATCCATAAATGCTTTACCATAAGTCATGTATTTGTCAGATGGGATCAGTTTGGCAAAACCAATGAAACCATCAGTATATGCACCGAAACCATAAGCGTTACCACGAACACCTGAAGCATCTTTTTCACCGTAAATACCATCGTACATAGAAGCACCGATAGAGATCACGTTTAGGTAACCTTGAACTGTATCTCTGTCTTTACCTTCTTCAAGACCCATAAAGATCTTGTCCATGAACATTGTACGTGTCGGTACGTCTAATTTCTCCATAGCACCTACAAAAGAGTTTGTACTAACTGGTGTCTTGAATAGAGCGTAGAACAGTTGCTCGTTAGAAAGTTCGTTAGCATCACCGTGACCTGTGAATGTGTTTGTAGTGCTGTTGTAATCTACGTTAACACCTGTGTCAAACATCAATGCAGAGAAAGCATCAGTGTTACCGTAACCAGCGATAGGAGTTACACCTGTACCTGGCTTGATGAAGAAATCTTTAGCGTAACGCTCCATAAGAAGACCCATGTAAGCTGTAGTCGAGTGTTCTACTTCACCGATCTGGTATTTTTTAGGTGCTGTATAGTCTCTGCTTGAAAGAAGCATTGCATCTGTCAAACTGCTATATAGTGGACCTGTAACGATTGAGAAGAAGAAGTTACCCATATCTGGAGCACCATCTTTAGTACCTGGATACATCTCATATGCAAGTGCTGCAAATTTCTCACCAAATTCTTGGTTTGTCTCAAGCATTGGACGCATCTTAGTTAGAAGGTCTGGGTTTCTACCAATAGCATCGATCATGATCTGAGTCGTTGTACGTGAAGCACGTGCAGCGTCAAGCATAACTACTGTAACACCTTCAGAGTTAAGTACTACATCAAATGCAGCACCAGTGATTTTTCCACCTAGACTAGTATCTAGAATATCAGTAAGACCAGATTTAACACTATCTAAAAGCGACGCACGATTTGCCGCACCGTTTGCTGAAGAGGCACCGTTAACCATTTCGTTAGCGATAGCAGCAATGATCTCTGCGTCAGTTTGACCGTTATCTTTAAGACTCTCAACAAATGCTTTCATATCAGCATCGTTAGCTGCCAATACTGCCAGTTTAAGCTCAAGTGCATTTTCTGCAGCTGTTTTGTCTGCATCTGTTGCATCGTTAAAGATCGCTTGTGCAGCTTGGTGAATCTCTAATGTAGTTGCTGAGCTGTTTGTTGCTTCTGCTTTTGGTGCGGTGCTCTCTTCTGAACTACCACAACCTTGTAATAGTAATCCTGCAAGTAGAACTGATCCCGCATACTGTTTCCAATTATTCATTTAAATCCTTTGTTATATTAATAAATAGACGAATAATAGACCCTTATAATTTTTATCAAATTACATTATCTAATAGTTCGCTATTTGTTTAAAGCTGTCTCTAGTATAAAAAAATATTATTTTGTCGGAGCTTAATTATGTGATAAATTTGTAATTCTTTTCATGATTATTTCATCTCAACCGAGTAAAATAGTCAGGTAGTCCCCTATTTTAAGGGCTTTTAAGAATTATGAATGAAAGAACAACAGAAGTTGCATATTGGGTAGAAATGTAACAAAAATGTGATAAATATGTAATTATTATCTTACGACGTTACCAATTTACCCTGTTTTAGTGTGCTGATCTTGCCTCTTATCTCACGTATTAAAAAGGATTTTTTCTCAAAAGAGTCATGTTGCTGGGTGAGGACCTGCTTGAGCTTCTTGTTATAAAAGCGGGTTAAAAAGACAAGAAGTTCATTATGTAAGGCTGTTTCATCTTTATAACTCTGTATTGATTCGTTAAGAGCAATGGCCATTAACTGAGGATGGTCAAACTGCTGCTGTGTCACCAAGTCAAACTCAAAAGGGTGAAATTGCAGCATGTCTGCTGAGATATAGTCTAAAATCTGGTCTCCCAGGGTGGGATTTTCCATCATACTTTTAATAAGACTCAACTCCCACACATCATAACGGTTGTTTATGTTGAGAACCTGTGCCACTTGCTGGTGGTTTTGTGTCAGTCTGATAAGGGATGGACTGATAGCCAGTCTCGCTGCTAAGAAACTTTTATACTCTTCTTGAAGTAGCGGACTCAGTGTCTTGAGGTACCCAATGCTTTCATGAAGCGCCTGCTCTTTGGCTTTAGGGTTTCGCAGATCATAAGTGGCCAAAATCTCTTCGAGTACGAATTCTATAAAAGGCTTGGGTGCATGGAACATGCTGTTAAGTGCTTCAAGTTGACCGG
>WGDB01000144.1 GCA_015493495.1 Helicobacteraceae bacterium
ACCATGTTACTCTCATCTTCAGTGGTGTCACTGCTGCATCCTAAAAAGAGTAGGGGAATAATGATTGAGAGTGATAGAAGGGTTTTTTTGAACATATTAATTGGCCTTTGGGTAGAATAGTTGAGATTATATCCAATCTCTTGTAGGAAAACTCTGTGACCAAAGTGACTTTTCGTAAAAACTGTCTTAAAGCGTTGCGAAGTGCCGCACCGCAGAGCCAAATATTGCGACAACATAAACTCAACCAACATCTTTTACGACATCCTAAACTCAAAGAGGCCAGATCTGTTTTAGCCTTTTGGCCATTAGGAATGGAGCCGGATATCCGTGCTGCTATACACACCTTGCGTCGTCAAAAAAGGGTATATTTACCCTTTATGGAAGACGACAGTTTCAAGATGGTACCATTTAGACTCCCTCTAGAAGCCAAGAAGTTTGGTCTCTATGAACCAGGGAACTCAAATAGAAAAATAAAAACAATAGATATAGCTATAGTACCAGCAGTGGGCGTCGACGGTGAAGGACGCAGAATAGGTTTTGGAAAAGGGATGTACGATCGCTTTTTTGCAAGACTACGTAAAAAACCTTATGTCATATTTGTTCAGAACCAAACTTGTAAAACAACCCAATATATATGTGACGACTATGACGTTAAGGCAGACCAACTGATCACCCCACATGAGTGCTATGCTGTGAAGGGTACAACACATGATAAACGAGATCATCTTAGGCGGAGGTATTGCCGCACTTAGTGGTTTGGTAGGTTTTTTTGTCTCCAAAAAGATCACCAACGCCAACCTGAGTGTCTACACAGATCAGGCAAAAGCGAAGGCTTCGGCTATAGAAAAAGAGGCAGAACTGCTGCTTAAAAGTGCCAACCTCAAGGCAAAAGAGATTGAGATAGATGCGCAAAAGCGTTATGACGACGTCGAAAAACGTGTGAAAGATGCGCTGTTAGAACGCGAAGAGAAGATCACGCTCTTAGAAAAAGACTTTAAAGAAGAACAAAAAGAGCAGACAAAGACCTTAGATAATGAAAAACGGGCACTAAGTAGTCAAAAGACAGACCTTGAACGCCAAAAAGAGGGGCTTGAAAAGCTAAAGCTTGAGTATGAGCAGCGTTTGGATCGTGCCATACATGCAGTAGAAAATGCAGCGGGAATGACCAAAGAAGAGGCAAAAGAGATCCTGATCGCCCAAGTAGAAGAGCGTTCAAGAGAAGATATCGCACATATTGTGCGCCGTTATGAGAGTGAGGCTAAAGAGGAGGGTGAGCGTCATGCAAACTACATTTTGGCTCAAGCGACTTCTCGACTTGCCAGTGACTTTGCTCATGAACGTTTGACCAGCACCGTTCAGCTTAGTGATGATGAGTTAAAAGGACGTATTATAGGGCGTGAAGGGCGTAATATTAGGACGCTAGAAGCGGTTCTTGGCGTTGACATCATCATAGATGACACACCTAATGCTATTGTGGTCAGCAGCTTTAATATGTACCGTCGTGCTATAGCAACACGTACACTTGAACTGCTTATCGAAGATGGTCGTATACAGCCTGCTCGTATCGAAGAGATCTATGAAAGTGTTTGTGAGCATTTTGAAGAGAAGATCTTAAAAGATGGTGAAAATGTTATCTTTGAGTTGGGTATCAGTGGGCTTCATCCTGAGCTGATCAAACTTGTTGGTCGTCTGCGTTACCGAGCGAGTTATGGTCAAAATGCTTTGGCCCATACCTTAGAAGTGGCAAACTTGGCAGGAATCATGGCAGCGGAGATGGGTGGCAATGCCCAGTTGGCCAAACGTGCGGGTCTCTTACATGACATAGGTAAAGCGATGACCCATGATTTTGAAGGCTCACATGTTGATTTGGGCGCAGAGATCTGTCGTCGATATAACGAAGATGCGGTGGTGATCAATGCTATTTATGCACACCATGGACAACAAGAGATCGAGACGGTTGAGTGTGCTGCTGTTTGTGCGGGTGATGCTCTCTCCGCTGCAAGACCTGGTGCGAGACGAGAGGTCTTGGAGAGCTTTGTCAAACGGGTAGGGGAGATCGAAGAGATCGCCTCTACCAAAAGTGGTGTTAAACAAGCGTATGCTATTAATGCGGGTCGTGAGGTTCGTGTGATGGTCAGTGCAAGTTTGGTGAGTGATGATGAGGCTGTTCTTTTAGCCAAAGAGATCGCACAAGATATCGAGGCTAAAGTAAGTTACCCTGGTAACATTAAAGTTAATGTCATTCGAGAAAGTCGCGCCATAGAGTATGCGCAATAGATACGAGTTCGGACCGTTAAAACCCCTTTGCATGCCTATAGCAGGTATGCAACATTCCCCTTTTTCTATTACATAAAATATCTTTTTTCTCTCTTTTAATACTATGATTAAGTGGTAGTATATAACAATTACTAATACTAAAGTGATGAAAATGTAATAAATGTCTGCTATAATAATAAATATGATTTATTATTTATTACTGTAGGGGGGAGGTGTCTCATGGATCAGTTACAAGTCTCACAAAATATTAGACTTGCTAAATTGGACAATGTCCGATGGTTACAGTATGCCAATGAATTGATCCATGGTGAAGAGGTCTCTAAAGAGGCGATCCCTACATATCGTGACAGATGCATGCCTTGTCAGTGGTTATATGAACACAGTGAACTTTTAACGCAGGTCTCTAAAAACATTACATCGAGTGAGATACTCTATTTTGATGTCATAGAAGAGATAGAGATCTTGCGTTATGAACTGCAAGAAAAATATCGACATATCTTCAAAACATATTCTTCTGAGATGAAGTACTCTTTTTTTGCGCTGCTGTTTGGACTCAGTCATGATGTTTCTGAAGACGAACATGGAGATGCCAAGAAAGATTACAGTGATATTTATGTAACATATTTTTGTTATGATGTAGTTTATTTAGTTATAGGAGCATTATTATGAATAAAAGTGAGACAGTAGAGCATTTACATAGTGCAAAAAAAGCACACGTTAAGTGGGTCCAACGTGCCAAGGCTCTTATAGAAGGCTTACCAATAGAAAAAGACGCCATTCCTGTAGATTGTACGGAGTGTAAATTTGGTCAGTGGTTTTATGGTGACGGGCAAAACCTTAATGCCATTCCAGGTATGGACTGT
Source organism: Helicobacteraceae bacterium (assembly GCA_015493495.1). Classification (GTDB taxonomy): domain Bacteria; phylum Campylobacterota; class Campylobacteria; order Campylobacterales; family Sulfurimonadaceae; genus Sulfonitrofixus. Next base: position 3,141 of record WGDB01000144.1, read on the forward strand.
CTTCATGAGATAGAGACATTGCATTTCAACCTTCATGATATATATATGAAGATCTTTAAAGTCTATTTTGGAGAGATGAACCGTTCGTTTTTCTCAAAACTTTTCAACATGAAAAAAAAGGTCTCTGAAAGTGATAAAGAGATTGCTAGAGAGTACTATAACCAACTCTTGGATATCTCCAACCAGCTTTTAGAGGTTATCGGCAAGTTGGAACGTCGACTGCATGCTATGACAGCAGAGGCATTTGAAAGTAACGTAGCCTGACTTACTTTTTAATGGTGACTACTACAGCACCACGAAGATCACCAAACTCGTAACCTGTTGCTTTGTCATGAGGATAGGTTTTGTTTAAATAGTTTGAGAGTTTAGGGTTGTTCTGCACGTTGCCATGACACTTTAAACAGACTTGTTTATTAATGCTCAGGGGTCTATAGTACTTATAGGTCTCTTTGTTGACGCGCTCTACAAAATACTCCGGCAATACCACACCGCTTTTTTGCATCTTATCCATAGCGTCTAAAATGATCAATTCATCTCCAACGGCTTTGTTTACAGGATTGCGCTCTTTAAGTGAGATGCGTTTGACGGAGATCTCTTTACCATACTTTTTGTCCACTGACTCTGTTAGGTCGTAGGCTTTGGTGGTACAAAATGAGGCCGCAGCGATAGGACCACCGGCTTTCATCTCTTTTTTTAGGTTTTTGCCCAAGGTCTTCAGCAGGGTGGTAGAGACCTCTTGTCCAGTTTTAATGACAGAGTCCATCTCCTCTTGGTTGCTTTCATAGGGATTGGCCAAAAGGGCCAGTGTGCTTAGTGTTAAAAGTACGATTTTTTTCATGTTAATTCCTTTTTAGTGTTCGTCATTGATGTCTGAATCATCATAGGGATCCATATGTATGATGGTATGTACCCGCTCATCTTCAAATAGCGCTTGAAGACCCTCTTCGATCTTGTCTGAGATGCGATGGGCATCATAAAGCGAGATACTGATGTTAAAGACAACATGTACGGTGATAAATATATCTGAGCCTGAGCGTCGGGTAGTGAGGTGGTGGTGGCCATTGATATCGTTGAATGTACTCAGGTAGGTATCGATCTTCTCGATCTCATCATCATCCAACGCGATGTCCATCAACATCAAAAATCCCTCTTTGATAATAGGAAAAGCCGAATAGATCATGTAAATAGCAATAGCTATACCCAACAGTGGATCGATCAACTCAAAATTTGTAAAATGGATAATGCCGAGTGCCAGTAGTATGGCTCCGTTTGTATAGAGGTCTGTTTTGTAGTGCAGTGCATCAGCACGGATAACAAGATTACCTGTCTTTTTAGCAACAGTGATCAAGAAATAGACCAGCCCAGATGTCAGTACAATAGAGACCCCCATCACCATAAGTGAAAGGTCCATGTAGGCAATAGGTTTAGGATGTAAAAGCTTGTCAATAGCGTTGTAGGCGATAAAGAGCCCAGAGATAGAGATGATCGTACCTTCCATCACAGCAGCGATGGCTTCGAGTTTTCCTCTTCCGAAGTTAAACTTGGCGTCTGCCTTTTTTTCAGACTGATGAAGGGCAAAATAGTTAAAGATAGAGACCAAAAGGTCTAAAAACGAATCAATAGCCGAGGCCAGGATAGCGATAGAACCACTCATGATCCCCACTACCATTTTAATAGTGACGAGGAGGGCGGCTGTTGATGATGAGACTAAGGTTGCTTTTTTTTCGATACGCATGAAAAGAATTTTAACAAGCTTTAGCTAAAATGTAGGTACTTTTAACACAAAGATAATAGATGAATTTGAATGCCTTGCGAATAGAACGTGAAAAATGGATGACATGGAAGAATATTAAGCCTTTGCGTGAGGCCTTGGCAACGCTGCCAAATGTAAGCTGTAAGGTCTCGCTTGAGGACACAGTAACAGTGACAACAGAAGAAGAGATCGACTATGATCAGATCGCTTCGTTTGCCCGTATGATGATGCCATGGCGTAAAGGTCCTTTTGACCTTTTTGGTCTTTTCATCGACACCGAATGGCAGAGCTTTATGAAGTACAACCTTCTACGACCACACTTTAACTTAAAAGGCAAACGTGTCGCTGACATCGGTTGTAACAATGGCTACTATCTTTTTAGGATGCAAGAAGATGCACCTGCGGCATTGGTCGGTTTTGACCCTTCTGCCGTCTACAAAACACAGTTTGATTTTATTAACCATTTTGTAAAAAGTGACATTAAGTATGAACTGCTCGGGGTGGAACATGTACCCTTTTATGAAGAGAAATTCGACACTATTTTCTGTCTAGGTGTACTCTACCACCGCAGTGATCCTGTAGCGATGTTAAAACAGCTTTTTAAAGGTTTGGACAGTTCAGGTGAGGTGATCTTAGACACTTTTATGATCGATGGTGATGATGAGATGGCACTCTGTCCACAGGGAAGTTACTCGAAGATCCCAAATATCTATTTTGTTCCAACCATCTCGGCTCTAAAAAACTGGTGTCTTCGTGCCGGCTTCAGTGATTTTGAGGTGCTGGAGACTTCAGTGACCTCTTCCGACGAGCAACGTAAAACAGAGTGGATAGAAGGCCAAAGCCTTGAAGACTTTTTGGATCCTGAAGATCCGACTAAGACAGTAGAAGGGTATCCTGCTCCAAAACGTGTTTATGTAAGAGTGATCAAAAAGCCAAAAGTTAAGTAATATGAGAAATGTATTGTTGATCGCACTGTTGGCTTCGTTCTTTTTTGCAGGCTGCTCTTATGATCCGCCACCGCCTATCGAAGTCAAGCGTATGGAAAAACGGGTTGATTATCTTACTGATGTTAAACCGATCCTGGACAAACGCTGTGTGACCTGTCACTCTTGTTATAACTCTCCCTGTCAACTTAAACTGAGCTCTTTTGAGGGTGCTGACAGAGGAGCTACCAAGGAGCTTGTCTATAAAGTAGAGCGTTTGACTGCTCAAGAGCCCACCCGTCTCTTCATCGATACAAATACTACCGAAGGGTGGCGAAGAAAAGGGTTTTACAGTGTCACTGATAACAGTGCAGGTGAGAACTTCAACAACTCCACCATGGCGCATCTGCTGCACCAGAAGATGCAAAACCCCATCTCAAAAGGTGCATACCGACCAGAGCTTGATGAGCTGACCTGTGCCAAGAACGGAGAAGAGGTTGCAGAGTATATTGATGAACATCCTAACCGTGGTATGCCGTATGGTTTTCCAGCTTTAAGTCAACATGAATATGCCATTATGCTTAACTGGCTGCAGCAGGGTGCTCATGGTCCGATACCTCAAGAGCAGGCTGCTTTGGAAGTACTGGGTGAAGATGTTGTAGATGACATTGTAAAATGGGAACACTTTTTAAACCAGAGTGATGCCAAACATCAACTGACGGCACGTTATCTTTATGAGCACCTCTTTTTGGCCCATCTGCACTTTTCCAAGGATTCTAAAGAGTATTATGAGATCGTTCGTTCGAAAACTCCATCTCCCGAAAAGATAGATGTGATAGCGACGGTGCGTCCTTTTGATGATCCGGGTGTAAAGACGTTCTATTACCGTATACGAAAGATCTATTCGACCATCGTCCACAAGACACATATTGTCTTTGAGATGGATGATCGCCAGTACAACAACATCAATAAGCTCTTTATTCAAAGCAGTTGGCTGGGAGAACCCCATATGATGGATTATGATGAGGTGCGCAGTGCCAACCCTTTCTTGACCTATGCACAGATACCGCCTCAGTCACGCTATCAGTTTCTACTTAACAACAGTGAGTACATCACCCGTACCTTCATCCGTGGTCCAGTCTGTAAGGGACAGATCGCACTAAACGTCATCCATGACCATTTCTGGATCATGTTCCTGGATCCCAAGTATGACCTGACTGTACAGGATCCTCAATTTATTACAGATGAAGCGACCAACCTGAGTATACCGATAGAGAAAGGGAGTTCTATGGGGATCTTCAGTACTTTCAGCGATCGGTATCGTGATCACTATGCAGTCTACATGCATGACAAAGAGAGACTCTATCTCAAGTCAAAGAAAGTGCTGAGTCTTGAGTATATTTGGAAGGGTGATGTTTCTGAAGATGCACCGATGCTGACGGTCTATCGCCATTTTGACAGTGCTTCTGTTCTTAAGGGAGCACGAGGACAGCTGCCGCGTACGATGTGGGTCATGGACTATCCTCAGTTCGAGCGTCTCTACTATGCGCTTGTCGCAGGGTTCGATGTCTTTGGCAACCTGGCACACCAGACTAACGTTCGCCGCTATATGGACTTTCTGCGTATGGAGGGTGAAGAGAACTTCGTGACGTTCTTGCCCAAGGATGAACGCATTGGTATTTTGAAGTCCTGGTATGAAGGTGACGATGCCTTTGATGATATACAGGGACAGGCGTTTGGTGTTGAGACGAAGATACATTTTGTGACAGATGATGTCAAACGCGAATTTGCAGAGAAAATAGTAAAAGAGCATCTTTTAAAAGCGACGGGTATTGCCTTTGACAACAACTATATCTCTGCTGATGAGAGTGTACCAACGATACTGCCAAGAAGCTATAAATCTAAAGCCGACTATCTTAACGCACTGAGAGTAGTTTCAAGATCAGGAACAGCATTTATGAAGCTGATAAATGGTGCTAATTCAAATCTGGCTTTGATTCGTGTGATAAAAGAGGATGGCTCCAACGTTGTACTCTCTATTATCATCAACCGTTGGCATAACAATGTTAACTCACTGTTTGGTGAAGAGGACCGCTTAGATCCAAAAAAAGACACGGCAGACTTTATGCTGGGGAGTGTGGGTTCCTACCCCAACTTCTTTTTTGTTGTCAAAGAACAGGACCTGCCTGACTTTTTTGACTTGTTAGAACATTATGAAGATACGCCGGAATATATTGGTAAACTCTTGCACTATGGTGTTGCGCGAAATGATATAGATTTTTGGGAACACTACGATTGGTTTCAAAACGCATTTTACAAGGCACAACCTGTCCAGTCTGGATTGTATGATCTCAACCGCTATTATTATAGGGCATGGTGACAGATCAAAGAGGAATTGCAAAAAGGTCTTACCTCCCTCCAAATCGATCATTCCACCATTCATGGGGTGAGATGGTTTTCTCTTTTATATATGTCTCATCAAAACGGTACTCATACCCTTTTACATACTCCATAATGATCTTGTAAGCTTCAATGATCTCTGTACTCATTTTCGTTGCCATATCAATATTATCTATATGTTTGTCAGGATGCCATTTTTGCATGAGGTTTTTGTAGCGGGATTTTATTTCAGGGAGCGAGGCAGTGTCTCGAAGACCAAGTAGTGTTTTGGCCTTCATAACCTCGTCAAAGGAGTGCATAGGTGTCTGAGCTAGTCTTTTTGCTGACGCATATATGTTGGTACGTCAAGGTAGTCATCACTTAAGTCACCACCAACAACCATCTTAGGACGTTGTGGCTGTGAATAGCTCATTGTTTGTTGTTCTACTGGAGTCTCTGAGACAAAGGCCTCATTGTTGATCCCCTGGTTGAGCTCTTTTTCAAAACCTGTAGCAACAAGTGTAATACGAATGTAGTCTACGTCCAAGTTCTCATCTGTTGTTGTACCAAAGATAACATCGGCTTCGCTGTCTGCACTCTCATGTACCACTTCCATCGCTTCTGTCATCTCCATCATAGGAAACTCAGGGTGCATATGGAAATGTACTAGAACACCCATAGCACCGTTAATAGACATGTTGTCTAATAATGGTGACTCGATAGCAGATTTAATTGCTTCATAAGCTGCGTTTTCACCTTGATGCTCACCCACACCCATAAGTGCCATACCACGATGACACATTACTGTCTGAAGGTCTGCAAAGTCAAGATTGATGTCGTTGTCTCCATGAGACAAGATGACACCAGAGGTGCCACTGACTGCTTGTGCTAAAACAGAGTCAACGATTTTAAAACTTTCACGCATACCCAAACGCTTGTCTATGATAGAAAGCAGTTTATCGTTGGGAATAACAACAATAGAGTCACACTCACTCTTTAGGTCTTCAAGACCTTTTTCAGCAAGCTTGGCACGTTTTCCACCCTCAAATTTAAAAGGTTTTGTGACGACTGCAATAGTCAATGCACCGATCTCTTTTGCGATCTGTGCCACAATAGGTGCGGCACCAGTACCAGTACCACCACCAAGACCAGCAGCAATAAAGACGATGTCTGCACCATCAAGAGCAGTACGAAGTTCATCATAACTCTCTAAAGCAGCATCTTTACCTATAGAAGGTTTCATACCTGCACCAAGACCCTTAGTCAACTTGTCTCCAAGTTGGATCTTGGTTTTGGCCATAGAACTGTCAAGTACTTGGGCATCAGTGTTAGCAACTACCAGCTCAATACCATCGACACCCTCTTTGATCATATGGCCGATCATGTTGCCACCGCCGCCGCCGACACCGACAGAAACGATTCTCGCACCTGTTTGTCTTGTCGATTCTTCAATCGTAAACATATCACTACTCATCTTACACTCCTTGTTAAAATAACTGGCTCATCCAGTTCCAGATTTTTTTGAAAGTCCCTGCTTCCTGTCCATTTTTTGGTCGAATGGTGTGGATAGGTGTCCCAGTGTCTTCACTAGGTAACGCAGGATCTTCGAGACTACCAATGGTTGGTATACCTGTTAACTCATCTTCTTCCGGTGCTGTTATTACCGGCTCTAGAAACTCATTTTTAGAGTGGCGCATCTTTTTGTTGACGTCCACTTCGTATAGCGCATAACCATTTGCCTCATAACGTAACAGACCAATAGCCCCTGCATAAGCAGGTGTTCTTAATTGGTCAAAAAGACCATCAACCTCTATAGGTTTTGCGACACGTACCGGCAAGTTGTCAAAAATGGCACTAGCCAGTTCGCGGAGACCATCCATATTGGTAAAGCCACCGGTGAGCACAATACCTGCACCCATCTGCTCTTTAAGTCCACTTTTCTCCAAAGATTGTGCAATGATCATCAGAGTCTCTTCTACACGAGCATAGATAACGTTATGGACCACTTCCAAAGAGACTTCATGGGTAGTGCTCTCATCACCGATGATCGGCAGTTCTATGAGGTCATTGTTAGGTGTATGAAGTGAACCATACTGCATTTTTACATTGTCGGCTACATTGAGTGGGGTATGCAATGCCATAGAAAGATCGTTGGTGATGTGGTTGGAACCTACGCCTAAAAAGTCATTAAAACGTATAGCATTACCAGAGTGAATGACGATATTACTTGTACTGCCACCCATGTCTACAACACCAACACCAAGCTCTTTTTCATCATCATTTAAAACAGCAATAGCAGAAGCATAACCACTAAGAACAACATTTTCTACTTCAACACCGGCAGCACGAACAGCTTTGCGTAGGTTGTGAAAGTTAGACTTTTGTGTTGTAATGATATGTGTCTCTACTTCAAGACGTGACGCATTCATGCCAAGTGGGTCTTCTATATAGTCTTGATCATCTACCTTAAAGTTAAAAGGCAGCGTATGCAAGATCTCATATTCGTTAGGGATATTGGCATTGTAAAGAGAAGTTCGCATAACACGTTCGATCTCTTTAAGTGAGATGTCTTTGTTAGGGATGTTGACAATACCACTAGAGATTAAACTTTTGGTATACGCCCCAGAGATACTAACGGTAGCTTTTTTAATATCAGTTCCCGCTACACGCTTAGCATCAGAAAGTGCACTCTTGATGGACTTTGAAGCCAACTCAATGTTGGTGATACTTCCCTTTTTAAGGCCTTGAGCTTTAGCAATACCTGCCCCGGTAATCTGTATATTGTTCTCTGAATCAATATTGGCGATAATCGCACAGATCTTTGTGGAACCGATGTCTATTGCTAAAACTGATCGCACCTTAGTTTCCTCCTACATATGATTCAACAGGATACTTTTTCTCAAGCATCTTGATCAACGAGGCGTTGAAGATAGAGGCTTTAAGACGTGCCACTTTTTCTGCTTGGGCTGCATCTACTGTAGGCTCTATCTTTTGATCCAGGATATTAAATAAAACCACTTTGTCAGCAGAGACATTGATTATGCCACGTTTTTGTGTTGCGGCAAAAAGTTTAGAAACAAACTGTTTACGTTCTTCACTGTCAAGCCCTGTCAAAGGTGCCTCTGAATCTGGCTTAATGTACTCACTGATCTGGCCTGAGAAGTTTTCAAAAGATTTCTGTGCCAACTCTTGAAGCTTCTGTGCTATTTGTGCACTTTTGTACTCAGCGATGACTGCTGGTTTTGCCTCTTCAAACGACTTCGCAACCGCTGGATTGGTCTTTTCTAGTTTGATGATGACATAGCTGTTACCAACCTTGCGTGGTTTCATGTAAGGACTGGTGATGTTGAGTGCAGTGACTTCAGAAAAGATCTCAGGTGTATATGGATTTTTCTCTTTAGAGATCGTAAGTTCTGTTACGTTGACACTTGAGTCAAGTTTGTTCTTTTTAAAAGCAATATAGCTACGAAGTGCCTGCTTATTAGTCGCTTTGTCATTAAGTGCAGCAACAACAGCATCTTTTGCCAACTCAAGGTCCAAGATCTTTCCATCATCGTCTGTGAAGTCTGTACGGTTGGCTGTGTAGTACTCATTGATAGCAGTATCGTCTGCCTTAGCAGAGACAGGCTCTTGTACGATAACTTTTAAAGTGTAACTTGGGTTGGTCATATAATTTTGCTGGCGTGCTTGCCAAAAAGCTTTGAGTGCAGCATCAGAAGTGTCAAGTGTCACATCGGCACTGCTGAGGACCTTGTATTCGATCTTGTCTGCGATGGCACTAGCAGTAGCAATGACCTTCTCTTCTAAAGCTAAAGGCTCACTCTGAAAGAGAGAGAGTACTTTTTGGATTAAGAGTGAGTTGCGTAGATCGTTTTCATAGTCAGTGACATTGAGATTGTTCTGCTTCAAAACGTTGATGTAAAGTTTTTTAGAAAACTTACCATTGTCAAAAAACATATCCTGCTTGATGATCACTTTGGAGAGCTCATCTTTAGTGACCTCCAAGTTATAACTGTTAGCCAAATTTAAGATGAGGGCCTGTTCAACGACTTGACGCATCGCCTGCTGTTTTAAACCAAAACTTTCTGCCTGCTTTTCGTCGAAATTACCTTGAAAAACTTTGTTGTACTGTCCGTAAAGGCGGCTATACGCCTGTTGCCATTCACGTTGGTTGATCGCTATGTCGCCTACTTTTGCGACGGCTCCGGCTTTATCGCCATAGCTGTATTGTCCCCAACCCACAAAACCTGCGCCAATAAAAGCGAAAGTTGAGATCCAGATGGTGATTACAAGGTATTTACGGTGTCTCTGCATCCAAGTTATCATGGTAGTCTTGCCCTTAAAATATCAATTGCTTTATTTTATGTTTATTTATATTAAAGGAGCCTAAAAGTTCCCTAATTTAGGTGGATTGTCGCATTTTTTACAAACAGAGATTTCGCTATGATTAGATTAGAAAAACCAAAAGGGTTCAAATGATGAATAATGAGACAATAGCCAACAGAGACTTAGATGTGATCTGGCATCCATGTACGCAGATGAAAGATCATGAATTTTTACCGATGATCCCTATTAAAAGTGGTAAAGGTGTCTATTTAGAGGATTTTGAAGGCAAGCAGTATATTGATGCTATCAGTTCGTGGTGGGTCAATATGTTTGGGCACTCTAACAGTTATATCAATGATGCTGTCAAAAAGCAGCTTGATACCCTGGAACATGTTATTTTAGCGGGTTTTACACATGAACAGATCGTGCGTTTGAGCGAGCGGCTTGTTAGTCTGACCCCTGAAGGACTAACACGTTGTTTTTATGCGGATAATGGCTCTTCAGCGGTAGAAGTGGCACTTAAAATGAGTTATCACTACCACAAAAATGAGGGGCGTGAGCGTCCGCTGTTTGTCTCATTAAGCAACTCTTATCATGGTGAGACAATCGGAGCGCTTTCGGTAGGAGATGTGGAACTTTATAAAGAGACCTACGAGCCACTGCTCATTCGTTCTATACAGACTCCTGTGCCAAAAGATCAGAGCGAAGCCGCTGCAGTCGAGGCTGCTGAAGCACTAGAGAAGTGTTTTAAAGAGCATCCAGACGAGATTGCAGCACTGATCGTAGAACCGTTGATACAAGGTGCCGGTTCCATGCATATGTACCATCCACTCTATTTGACTTTGGCTAGAGAGATCTGTACCCGTCATGGTATTCATATGATCGCAGATGAAGTGATGGCTGGATTTGGTCGAACCGGTACGATGTTCGCAGTAGAACAAGCAGGTATAACACCCGATTATATTGTGTTATCAAAAGGGCTGACAGGTGGCTATTTACCGCTATCAGTGGTACTAACAACTGATGAGGTCTATCGTGCTTTTTATTGTGATTACAAACTTTATAAAGCTTTTTTACATTCACATTCATATACAGGTAATGCTTTAGCATGTGCTGCTGCGAATGCTACACTTGACCTATTTGAATCAGAAAATGTTATAGAAAGCAACAAAGAGACAGCAAAATATATGGCCTCGAAATTACAAAGATTTGAAGCTTTAGAAAATGTCGCTTCAGTCCGCCAATGTGGTATGGTCGCGGCTGTTGAGCTAAAAGGTTATGATGCAAGCGAACGCATAGGTTTAAAAGTCTACCAATATGGTCTTGATCATGGTGTCTTGCTAAGACCATTAGGACATATAGTATATTTCATGCCGCCATATATTATTACCAAAGATCAAATAGATGTTATGATGGACACGGCATATGATGCCATTAGCCAAATATAGAGGAAAAGGGTATGAAAAGAGTCATCATTATCATACTTCTATTTACTTATATATATGCAGAAGAGATCAAAGTAAACACAGTTGTGATCACAACAGCCCATAACGACCTGAGAAAAAAGCACCAGTCACCGCCATTAAAGTATTCAAAACAACTTGAAAATGCAGCAAGAAAATGGGCAAAAAAGTTACAAAAAGATGGCTGTGGGATGGTGCATTCTCATGGTAAGGTTGGCCCCTTTGGCGAAAACCTCTACTGGGCAAGTGCTAAAAAAACAGCAAATACAAAAGACAGTCAGGGGCAGTGGATCTGGCATAATCAACTCCAACAGATAGATGAACGTGCTGTTGTTCAAGCTTGGTATGATGAAGTTAGGTGGTATGATTATGAAAGTAATAGCTGTGAGGAAGGTGAGATGTGTGGTCACTATACTCAGGTGATATGGAACACAACAACAAAACTTGGATGTGCTGTAATGGCATGTGATGACAGGTCTCAAGTCTGGGTGTGTGAGTATGCGCCGGCAGGTAATATTGTGATGACTACCATTAAAAGAGATGGTAGTAAAGTGGTGGAAAGGTTAAAGCCTTATTAGTAATGTCTTGGGTAAATAAATTGATAAATATGGAGCTATGCTATGTCATCTAACACCTTCTCTCTCTATATCGATGGGGATGCTTTTCCTAACCTTTTAAAACCAATAGTCCTGCGTAGCATTGAACGCTTACAGATTCCCACCTTTGTTATGGCCAATAAAAAGATAAACATAGGTGAATCACCGCTTATCACTTATATTATTGTTGAGCAGGGCGCAGATGAGGCTGACCATAAGATCGTGGAGATGGTAGACGCAGGTGATCTGGTTATAACAGCAGACATCCCACTGGCGGACAGGGTGATATCTAAAGAAGCACATGCTATTGATCATCGTGGAGAGCTCTACAGTGTTGACAACATCAAACAGTATTTGGCCATGCGTAACCTTATGGAGTCCATACGTGAGAGTGGTGAGATGACCAAGGGGCCTAAAGCATTTGGACCTAAAGATGCCCATGAATTTGCCAACCAACTCCACCGATTTTTGACAAAATACACTTCTTAAATATAAATGACAATAAATAGATACGTTATTATGCCTTATCTATTTTTGCTAATATATGGCAAAAATATAGAGGGATATAGATGTCAAAAATAATCATTGCCAAAAAGTATAGAGGTGACATCGAACTCCCTAAGACTAAAGATGCCAAACAGATCCTGCATCAGGTCACTGCTATCTTTCCTAGCCGTAAACCGTTAAACATCACTGTCGTCTTTGGAAAAAATAGAATTGCCAAGTTAAAGTGCTATCAAAAAGGTGGGGCTAGAGACGAATTGGAAAACCTTATGCTTTATATAGAACTGGGAAAGATCTTGGGGTTTACAACGGCGGATGCCAAGCAACTTAAAAACAGTATAGAATTGGTAAATGATACCGCACATACCCACTTCAATATCACAAAGCGTGTAACGTTGATCAATAAAAAGCATAAAAGTAAAACAGAGAGAAGTTATCTGTTTTGGGACATTGAAAATTTCTCAAACATCTCTTCCATTTTTAATGACCTGATAGAGCCATTTGAGATAGAAGATGAAGACATCTATTTGGCAGCCAATCCTGACTCGCTGTATCTTAAAAAACGAGAGTGGGAAGCCAACCTTTATGATTATGGTAAAACATTGAATTCGTTTAATTTTACGAAGTGCGACCACGGTAAAGATGTGGCTGATGATCTCTTACTGCAAAATTTTAAATCACTTCATTTGCAAAACAGTGACATCTACATGATGAGTTTTGACCGGGAGTTGAAAGAACGGTTTTTGGAGATGTGCCATAAAAGCAATAATCTCTATATGATGATGAAGTAGTTTAAAAGTTAAAGCAGCGCCATTCATTAACTTTATTGTTAGATAATAGGTTAACTATAAAAAGAGAGGCCATAATGAAAAACAAAATTTTAATTTTGGGATCTATTATCTTTGTATCAAGTGTTGCCTGGGGCGAGACTTTACGTACACTGCCACAAGCTTCAGAGATCGTCTCTCAAGCTCCTGTTCCCTTTGAACACCATATTGCATCTTCATTGATATCACGTGGACTTGAAGAAGAAGCGGCTAAAGCGTTTTCACAAAATTGTGTAGATGATGTTTACAGTGCGACACTTTTAACGCATATACTAAGTACAAAACTCTCTATTGCGACAGCAGATATCTATGACTACATAGCATCTCAGACACTTTTTAACAAAAGTGTTGATCTAAGAGATTATGCTGATGTGGTCTCATTGGTGCAAAATGTTAAAGGTATTGGAAAACAAAAAGAGGATTTAAAAGCCATTAAAGAGTATATAGAAATCGTTTAACTACGACTTTTTAGCGTACTCTATCTCTTCTGCTTTTTTATGAATGTCATCATTAAAGGTAGTAGGCAAGATGGTTTTGTTCATTTTACGAAATGCCATCTCTATAAAAGCGATAGCAACAGTTCCTCCGGGAAGTGCCCCTATGACAATAACAAAAGAGATCTTTATAACATCAAGAGATTGATGTTTAATAAAAGCCTTGTCCTCCCTACTTTTAGCCCGTTTTTTTAACAGTCGTAGCAGATGGATCGTCTCTCGATATTCATTAATAGAGTGTGACTTGATCGTTTGAACCTGCTTTTTGATCTCTTTAGTGTTAAACATATATTTCCTAGTGCGCAATCATAACGCAGAGCGACTTTAGATATAGTAGTAATGCTTTTAAAGTACGGTTTCTTCCCTAGGCTTTTAGAAGAGGTAGTTTGTTAAGTAAAGTATTACAATATTCCCATTGATCTAAACTCTCTTTCCAATCATCTGCAATAGCATGAACACCCTTGTAAGAACCAAGCACCATTCCTACGGCAATAGCACGAGAGGCGTTGTCCCCACCGATCATAGCATTGGCTTGCAGTGCGACCTTTAAGGCATCTTCTTGGTCTGCATATTTTAAGATAATGTAGATCGATCCGGGTAGGGTACCTTCTGTTGGACTGGCTTTACCAACACGAATAGGTTCTGAACGTCCGATGTCCCATAGTCGTGCCATGCTGGTCAGTGCCAAGTCATCAGAGAACTGCTCTTGTGAGAGTGTGCTCGAAGGGTCTGCCTCCTCTTTTACCTTTGCTATCGCCTGAGCAACCTTGGCTTCTATAAACCCACCCATCTCAACGGCGACATCTTCAATAGCATCAGAGGGTGTACTCCCATGGATAACACGGTGTGTCACACGGGCAAAAAATTCACCACCGGCCAATGCTGTGGCATCAGTGTGTGTAAACATGGTTTTACGGGCGACATCTGCCAGGGTCTCTTCATCATCATAATAGCCATGAGCCGCAACATGACGAATAGCCATTGCATTGGAGAGACCACCAAGCCTCTCAACAGGTAGACCTTGTCTGACTTGCTGGTAGGTCTCTTTGGTCATGGTACAGATCCATGAGCCCCAACCATTTTCGAGACGGTTCATCCAATGTGGGATCATAGCAGCTACAGAAAAAGGTCTAGCCGGTTCTGAAGTTGCAGCTAAATGCTCCAAAACTAGGACATTATAGTCACCATAGTCTGTAGTCCCACCCGCTTTTTTACCAGGATGATAGTTACGTTGTCCCCAACCGATACCATGGGTCTGACCATCCATCATCTCACCGGGTGACATAAACCTTTCTATCGGTTTTTGACCGTAGGCTTCATAGATCTTGAGAGCATCATACTCATAATGACTGCCCAAGCAGAGTGCATCACCTACAAGTGCTCCGAAGAAGGCACCCTTTATTGCTTCTTGTTTTGTTGCTTGACTCATTGTATCCACCTGCTTTTTTAGTGAAGTCTATCGGAGAAGGTATAGATTAAGAGCAAGGTTTTTTAGATGCGTTGTCTCTCTTAGTCTTGTTTAAGAAGAACGTTTATAAAGTGTCTTTACATAGATTTAATCGAAGTCATGCAATTTACATACTTTTCTACTATAATTGCATCAATAATTACTAAAAGGAAGTACTCCATGTGCGACTTCAACAACTTAGACAGTGCAGCTAAAACTGCCTATCATAACCAACTTCTAAAATGTGCAGAGGCTTTTGGTGGTGTTAACTACTTTTTACAACTTTTAGAAGCTATCCGTAAAACTAAACCACATCCTTTAACAGCAAAACATTCAGAGTTTCGTTTTTCTCGTGGTATTGTAAAGTGGGAGAAGGTGATCTTTAAAGACAAACTGACACTCTTAACAGCGATTCGCGTTAATGAAAATGAAGATGGAAACCTGATCCCTGCTGAAGATGATAAGTCATTTAAAAAGGTGATGAATCTCCTCCGTACAATTCAGCCTATTGAGTTTACGGTTATGCCTAAAAATAACAAAGATGGCGAAGGATTTACCTTTCATGCTTTTGACATTGTTGATAAAGAGACAACAAAGATCAATCCTGTTTTTGATGCAGTTTTCTTCTGTTCGGTTGATACTGTCAAAAAAGTATTGAGCTATACACCTAAAGCCTCATAATGGACGGTCAATTACGTAAAAATATTATTAGTGGTAAACGTGTAGCTATCGTTTTGAAACAAGATCAAGACACGGGTTATCTTACTGAGGGTGTAGTCCGTGATATTCTCACCAAGTCAGCATCACATCCTCATGGTATTAAAGTACGTTTGATGAGTGGTGAAGTAGGGCGTGTTAAAGAGGTCTATTAAACCACTTATAAAGTGTAGATTGAATATAATCGCGTCAACTATTAATAAACTATAATTAGGAGCATCTCATGGGTAGAGCCTTTGAATACCGTAAAGCCGCAAAAATGAAACGTTGGGGGAACATGTCTCGTGTTTTCCCAAAATTAGCAAAAGCTATTGAAAAAGCAGCAAAAGAGGGTGGTGGCGAACCTGAGATGAATCCTAAACTCCGTACAGCGATCTTGAATGCTAAAGCGGAGAATATGCCTAAAGACAACATTGCCGCTGCCATAAAACGTGCAACGGGTAAAGATGCCAAAGATATGGCTGAGGTCAACTTTGAAGGTAAAGGACCAAATGGTTCTCTTATCTTTGTAGAGTGTTTGACAGATAATAACACTCGTTCAGTGGCCAACATCAAAAACATCATCAACCGTAATGGTGGTGAGCTGATGAACAAAGGTGCCCTTGACTTTATGTTCTCTCGCAAAGCGATCTTTGAGTTTGAGATGACAGATGAGATGGATGTTGAAGAACTGGAACTAGAACTCATTGATGCCGGTCTAGAAGAGATCGAAGCAGAAGATGGAGTATGTATCGTGCATACTGATTATACTGACTTTGGTAACATGACACATGCTCTTGAGGAGATGGGTGTTGAACTTAAAAAGGCGACTTTAGAGCATATCGCTAATACACAGATAGAGTTAACGGAAGAACAGCTTGAACTTTTACAACCGATGTTGGAAAAGCTAGACGAAGACGAGGATGTACAAGCCGTCTACACAAACTTTAGCTAAAAGTTTCAGATACGGCGCGATTTGCACTTCAGTTCACCACTCGACGTACAGCAGTGCGCTGTCGGGATCACTTCAGCACAACTCACACCACATCTGAAACTTTTACGACCTCTCGAACTTAACGACATGGCTTCGCCATCTTGGCTCTTAATCTGTGAAATCTGCGTAATACCCCAGGGCAGCCTCTTAACCTCCTCTGTTGATAAAGGCGCTTGCTCTTAAGATAACGATGTGATCTTTCTAAAAACTAGTAATCAAATCCATTTTGGTCTCGGTCTTTATCGAGCATTAACAATCTACAACTTTTTTCCAAGATGGCCAGTTGCTTGGCCATTTCGTGGAGATTTCTGTTGTAGGCGTAGACACCGTAGCCTCTGATAACCATGATATTGGTGTTGTGGCTGTGGAAGTATTGGGGGATCTCTGATGCAGCTCTGTCGTACCAGTCGTCGAAGTTTTTAGGGTCGTATATAGTGATCTGTCCGAGCTCTTGATGGCCAAAAAAGTCTTTAGGGTCTATGATGTTGCGTTCAAGTGCATAGGCTGTTGTAAAGGGTGGCATGGAGAAGGTGATGAACTTGGCATCAGTGATGCGTTTGTAGATACCTTTATGGATACCGGCATCCACACTGGCATCATTCCATCGGTAGTCTTGGGCGAAATAGAGCTCTATGAGATCACTCTCAGAAATTGTATCGAAGATGGTCTCTCTACTGTTGATAAGAAAACGGTTACTCTCTGTCTTTGCAGAGATCGCACCATGATAAATACCATAGAAATCTTTACGGAACATAGAGAGGGCAAAAGAGGAGAGTTGATGGTTGAGGTTCTTTTTATTCATAGAGGTATTGTAGCATGAGAAGTTTTAAGATGAATATGTGAAAAGTGTTTAGGATGGGTAGATCTACAAGGCATTTGTATGCCTTATAGATAGATTATTTCAGTTCGCC
>WGDB01000145.1 GCA_015493495.1 Helicobacteraceae bacterium
AGTGCCATGTCATAAAATGCTTTACGTGTTTCGTAGATCTTGGTGTTGACGGTTTTGTCTGTTTCCAGACGTTGGAGTTTTTCCATGGCGTGACTGATGTTGGTATAACCGCTGATCTTCCCACCTACATAAAGAGGCAACGTATATTCCAGCTTTGTCTGAAAGAAGTTGGTACTCTCAGGATTATTTAGATCTTCAGGCTGTACATTTAAGATATTAGGATTGGTCATACTGAAATCACCAAATCCAAGGTCTCCAAAACTGGCCTTACGAGATGTGAGTTTGAACCCAAACACATTGCCGGCATCATCAGAGTTGGCAGCATTGAGTACCAGATCAAGTGAACCCCAGTTCATAGCGCTGGCCTGATCTGTTTTGGCTTGGGTGCTTTGTAGCTCGTAATGGGCTGCTTTGATCTCAAGGTTGTCTTGTTTCAAGATCTCTATAGCCTCATCCAAAGTTAAACTGTGGTCACTGTCAACAGTCGAACCAAACAGTGTCAGACCAAATATCAACAGTAAAATAAGTTGTTTCATCATATCTCCTCTATGTAGTTTTTACCTATAAGTAAAATTAAATAGAATTATATGTGCACATTATCAAATTAATATCACACTGACGTATAAACATGATGATTTGTACAATAAAATCGTCATTTTAGTGTAAAAAGGCATTTGTATTTGAAATAGAGGTCAAATAAGGTAGAATTTCAAAAATAATTATATAAAGGCCTTATAATGGCAGTAATCAGCATGGGAGACATCAAAAAGGGTGTCCGTTTAGAGATCTCGGGTGTACCGTACAGAGTAGTAGAATTTCAACACGTTAAGCCAGGTAAGGGCGCCGCATTTGTACGTTGTAAAGTAAAAAGCTTTGTAAACGGTAAGGTTGTTGAAAAGACCATTCACGCCGGTGACAAATTTGAGATCCCTAACTTAGAATACAAAACCATGCAGTACCTTTATGACGATGGTGAGATGTACCAGTTCATGGACAACGAGACTTTTGATCAGTTGGGTCTTACTTACGAGCAGTGTGAAGATGCAAGCAAGTGGTTTAAAGACGGTGTTAATGTTGAGATCATCTTACACAACGGCAAAGCGATCAGTGTTGAAGCACCAGAGACTATGGAACTTGAGATCACTGAGACTGGTCCTAAAGACAAGGGTGACACTACAAGTGGCTCTAAGAAGCCAGCGGTTCTTGAGACAGGTGCTGTGATTCAAATCCCTTACCATATTTTGACGGGTGATATTGTAAAAGTAAACACAGTAGACTGTGAATATTTAGAAAAAGTAAAAAAATAAATTAAAGGTTTCAGCTTCGGCGCATCTTGCACTGAAGTTCACCTCTCAACGCACAGCAGTGCGCCTTCGGGTTCACTTCAGCACAACCTACACCAAATCTGAAACTTTTATGACCTCTCGAATTTTATGATGTTCCTTCGCTTGTCGTTCGTTCTTCGCTCTTAATCTGTGAAATCTACGTAATCTGTTGACAAACGCTCTTGCTCTTTAAACACTTAACACCGGCAAGCATTTACTATTATCTCTTTCCTTGTTACAATAATGTAAAAGATATAAGGAGTTTGCCATGCCAAAAGTTTTAGTTCTATTAGCAAAAGGTTTTGAGGAGATCGAGGCGGTCTCTATGATCGATATTATGCGTCGTGGAGGCATTACTGTGTTGGTGCGTGCACTTGATGAAAACCTTGAGGTAGAAGGTGCAAACGGTATTACTGTTAAAGCAGACGCTTCTATCGTCGGCCTTAGTGCTGACGACATTGACATGATCGCATTGCCGGGCGGCTGGGGCGGCACCTATGTTTTGGCGGATGATGCCAATGTACAGGCACTGCTCAAGGCAATGGATGAGAAAGGCAAGAACATAGGTGCCATCTGCGCCGCACCTTTTGCTTTGAAAAAAGCGGGTGTTTTGAAAGAGACTTATACCTGTTATCCCTCAGTAGAAGAAGAGATCAAACAAGATGGCTATCAGGGTGACAAGTTTCAGGTCGTTCAGACTGAGAATGTCATGACCTCACGCGGACCGGGAACGGCCATCTGTTTCGCTCTGGCCATTGTCAGACGTCTGATGGGCGAAGAGAACTACAATGCAGTGAGGGAGGGAACACTCTCACTGCACTGTGAAAAGCAGTCGTGAACAAGGATGCTTAAACGTTTCATACTGCTGCTAACTTTGTGCAGTGCGCTACTTCAATCTTCTGAAATTGTCTATGACTTTGAGCGTGAAAACCTTGCTGCGTGGTATCAACTGGGTTCCTGGTCCATTACACCGCTAGAGCAGGGCAAGGTGCTCTCTCTGCATAAAAAAAGCGGCAAAGCATTCAACCTCTGCTATACCAAAGAGATCCAGTTTTTAGACGGTACTGTCACAGTACGCTTTAAAGCCAACAGTGGCCGTATCGATCAGGGTGGCGGGATCATGTGGCGTGTTCAGGATGATGACAACTACTATGTGGCCCGTTTCAATCCGCTGGAGGATAACTTCAGGTTTTACATCGTCAAAAATGGGAACAGACGTGAGATCGCTTCGGCGGATCTCACTCTGAGTAGGGGTTGGCATGAGATGAAGATCGTACAGAAGGGTGCGCAGTTTGAGGGTTACATCGACGGCAAGCGCTATTTAAAAGCCAGAGACACAAGACTTTCGCAAAGTGGTGGTGTCGGGGTCTGGACCAAGGCTGACGCGTTGACAAGCTTCGATGACCTGATTGTCGTCAATGGAGAGTAGGATGTATCGCCTCTTTTCTCTTTTGGTATTAGCATTTCTCTTTACAGCCTGCAGCTCGAATGCACTTCAAAAGACGGTGACGGTCTATGTCTCGGAAGATCAGGTCTTCTCCGAACCGTTGCTCAAGGACTTTGAAAAAGAGAGCGGTATCAGGGTGAGGGCGGTCTATGACACCGAAGAGTCCAAAAGCACTGGAGTCATGAACCGTCTCATCGCCGAGAAAAACAACCCTCAGGCCGATGTCTACTGGGCGAATGAGCCTATCCGTGCAGAGGTCTTGCGCCAAAAAGGGTTGTTACAGCCTTACCAAAGTCCTGTGGCCAAAGACATTCCCGATGTGTTTAAAAGTGCAACAGACGACTGGACAGGTTTTTCTGCCCGTATCCGGCTTTTTATCGTCCAACAGGGTATGAAAGATAAACCAACCTCGATCATGGACTACACCAAGCCTGAGTACAAAGGCAAGACGGTCATCGCCAATCCGCTCTTTGGTACGACGACGAGTCAGATGGCGGCACTCTTCAGTGTCTGGGGCAGTAAAAAAACCGAGCAGTTTTTGGCAGATCTCAAAGCCAACGATGTCATGATCTCTACAAGCAACGGTGAGAGTGCCGACTTTGTCGCCTCCAAGAGTGCCTTGTTTGCTCTGGTAGACAGTGACGATGCGGTGAGCCGTCTGAAAGCAGGTGATGCTGTAGCATTTTCTTACCCTGATCAGGGCGCAGGCGAACTGGGTGTCTTTGTTGTGCCCAATGCGGTGATGATGATCAAAGGTGCGCCGCATCCGCAAGCGGCCAAAAAGCTCATAGACTATCTTTTAAGTGCCGAGAGCGAGAAGAAGCTTGCTTTTGCCGACTGCGCGCAGATACCGCTGCATCCCGGTGTGGTGATGCCGCCGTACCTGAAGCCTATGGACGAACTTAAGGTGATGCAGGTCGATTATGCCAAGGTGGCGCAAAAGATGGTGGAGCTACAGCCCCTGCTTAAAGCGTGGCTTCAGAAGTAATGTCTGAAAAACAGCTCTCCTATGGAGTGATCGCCCTAGTGGCACTCTTGGGCCTGGGACCGATCGCCTATATGGTAGGGAGTACCTTTTTTGACAGCAGCGGGTTTACAGTCTCAGGCTACACAAGGTTACTGGAAGATGCGGTGTTTTGGAAACATGCTGCAAACTCTTTTGTTCTTGCCCTAACGGTCGCTTCTGCAGCAATATTGAGTGGACTTTTCTTGGCACTGCTGCTGACCAAGACACACCTTTATATGCGTTATCTCTTTTTGCTGGTGCTGCTTGTTCCGCTTCTGATCCCGCCTTACATACTGGCGTACGGTTGGTATGCACTTTTGGGCAGAGAAGGTCTCCTGGGTGGGCTTCTTTTTGGTTTTTGGGGGAGTGCTTTTGTACTGTATAGTGTCTATCTTCCTATTCCGCTTTTTATCACAGCACTTTTTTTGAGAAAGGTCGATGCCGGACTCGAAGAGGCAGGCCTGTTGGTCTGTAACTGGCGGTGTGTACTGCGGGGCATTACCGTACCTCTGCTGGCACCTTCGCTGGGACTCTCCTTTTTACTGGTGTTCATACTGAGCATCTCGGAGCTTTCTGTACCGCAGTTTCTTCACTACGATACCTTTGTCATCGAGAGTTTTACCCAGTTCTCCGCCTTTTATGACTTCAAGACCGCCACGGTCTACGCTATGCCGCTGGTAATCATTGTCTTTGCCGTGTTGTGGGGGATGCAGGGTCTGCTCTCCAAAACACGCTATCGTGTCAGCAGCCATAAAAAGATGTTGATGATAACTCTGGGCAAGATGCGCTGGATGCTGTTTTTGGGTGTAGTGCTCTTTGTTGCGGTCATTGTCGGTCTGCCTCTGGCCGGACTGGTTATGCAAAGTACACTCTCAAGCTTTATCCATGCAGTGTCAGAAGCACTTCCCGTCATAAGCAGCACATTGATCTATGGAGCCATGGGTGCGACTTTGTTGACGCTCTTTGGATTTTTGTCCGCCCATATCATCGTCTATCGTACCACACGTTTATGGTCGCTCTTTGAGAAGAGTGTACTGTTGATCTTCATGCTCTCTTCGACCGTGATAGGGATCGGGCTCATCCTCTTTTGGAACCATCCTGCGACCAACATCGTCTATGCGACTGCTGTGATCATACTTATAGGGTATCTGGTCAAGTACCTGTTGCTGACGACGGAGATCAGTGCTTTAAGCCTTAGACAAATCCCGGCTTCATTTATAGAATCTGCCCAGCTTAGCGGTGCGTCGTGGTCTCAGCGGCTTTTGCTTATCATCCTGCCGCTTGCCAAAGAGAGTCTGCTGCTCGCCTGGGGTGTCGGTTTCATCTTCGTTCTGCGAGAAAGCACCATTACGATGCTGGTCGCTCCGCCGGGAGAGACGACACTGAGTGTATACATCTTGACACAGATGGCCAACGGCGCACCGGCACACATCGCCTCACTCTGTCTGATCATGCTAACGCTCGTCCTGCTGCCACTTGCTCTGCTGATCTATCGTCTAAAAAAAGGAACTCTCTATGATCGCACTTAAAAATCTCTCCTACCGTGTCGAAAACCGACCCCTGTTTGAACACTTCGACCTGCAGGTGGCTCCCAAAGAGCGACTCGTCATATTGGGACCTTCGGGAGCAGGCAAGAGTACACTGCTGCGCCTCATCGCCGGATTTGTGCTGCCGCAAAGTGGTGAGATTGTTCTTGACGGCCAAACGGTGTCGCAGGGTAATAAGATGCTTGTTGAACCTCACCAAAGAGGGGTAGGGATGCTCTTTCAGGACCTCGCCCTCTGGCCGCACCTCGATGTGGGAGGCAACATCGCCTTTGGTCTAAAGATACAGAAGATACAGTGGGAAGTTCGTCAGCAAAAAGTAGAAAAGATGCTGGCCATGGTCGGACTGCAGGGCTATGAAACAAGAAAAGTTGACACCCTTTCAGGAGGAGAACAACAGCGCGTGGCCTTAGCCAGAGCACTGGCCCTCTCTCCCAAGATCATGCTGATGGACGAACCCCTCTCCAGTCTCGACGCCGAGCGTAACAAAGCCTTGCGAAAAGAGATCATTCGACTGCAAGAAGAGATGGGCTTTACTCTGGTTTATGTGACCCATTCTCAAGAGGAAGCAGATGAGATTGGGACGAGAGAACTGCTGCTTGGACAGTGACTTACGCTATCTTAATATTGATAGTTTAGTTATTGTTATCATCAGACTCCTGTGGTGTGTGGGAGTTAACGACTATCGTGAGCAATAATTTTCCTGTTAGGGTAAATTATTGGTCTCCTCGTACTTGTTATACTTCTTGTAACTTTTTTCTTAGAAGTGCATTGATAAGTGTCTGGTATGGTACTTTTTGCTCACTTGCAAGTTTTTTGAAATATAAAACTATGTCGTTATCTAGTCTTAGTGAAACAGGTATCTTTTTTGGTTCATAAAACCTGCCACGAACACCATCACTAAAGTCATACTCGTCTAGCATCTCATAGTTATCATATTTTTCCCTATCTTTAATGTTGCTCATAGAATATCCTTTCTTTTTGATTTGCTTTTCTTGCACTGATGATACGGATAATCTCTTCTCCATTCTCATCAAAAAACATATTAGCAACAACTAAGATTTTATCTTTTGTTGTTGTACCTAATGTAATCCACCTCTCTTCAAAATAATCGAAACGATGGTTAAGTTTTGAAATATGCATAGGGTCTAAAAAAACTTTTTTTGCTTCTTCAAAGGAGACTTGATGATTTTGTAGATTTAATCTGCTTTTTTCATCATTCCATTCAAATTTCAGAATAAGCCTTTTTATAGTTATAACTTGATTATAGCAAAACTGTATTTACATTGTCAATATTTATGCTGTTAGAAACTATTAACCCAGGGGATAATATCTCCACTTTTAATTACTTTAGAAACCAATGACTTTGAGACATCCAGATATTGGG
>WGDB01000146.1 GCA_015493495.1 Helicobacteraceae bacterium
GAATTATGCAGGACTGCAAAATATAAATAGAGCATAAAAGGAAAAAATAAGGGGCTGTAGTTTTTAAAAGCTTCTTATACATGCCCCTCATGATTTCTCCAAAACTCGCAACAGCATACTTTTGTAATCCAATTCTCAATCAAAAAAATACATTTACATATTTTTAATCATACTTAATGTATTATTCGTTTTTCAAATAATATATTAAGATTTTTCATGACCATTGATTATGCTTCCGTAAACCAAAAACAGTTAGAACAAGATATAAACACGATTAAAAAAAACATAGGTAAACCTACTTATGATGATTATTTACATATGCGTAAAATGGAACGTTGGGCACGTGCTTTTACTGTTTTGGGTTACTCCATGGCGTGGATATTTCCTTTAAACATATTAGGGGCTTTGTTTATAGCTATAGGCAGTGTGGGGCGCTGGACCTGTGTTACCCATCCTGTGATGCATGGTGCATATGACAAGGTTGAAAAAGCACCTCGAAACTACACGAGAAAAGGGTTTGCTCGTGGCTGGAGAAGGCTTCTTGACTGGAATGACTGGATATCACCTGAAGCGTGGGAGTATGAACACAACATCATGCACCACTATTCTCTAGGTGAAAAAGATGATCCTGATAATGTAGAACTGAACCTGGAACAGGTACGTCATATTAAACTGCCTATGTTTGTGAAGTACATGGGCCTCTTTTTGTTTACTATGGTCTGGAAGTTTGTGGTCTACTCACCTTCATGTTTAAATGCTCTTAACAACTTGCAACGTAGAAAAGCAGGTCAAGAGGAGCACTACAGCTGTATGCGTGCTGATGCATGGAACCCTTTAAAACCACAAGGCTTTCACCTGCTGATCAAGCTCTATTTACCCTATATCGCATTTAGGTTTGTCCTCATACCTTTACTGTTTTTACCTTTTGGCAGTGACATCGCCTTAACGGTATTTTACACCACGTTGTTAGCAGAGGCATTTACCAACATATACTCTTTTGTGCTTATTCTCCCTAACCACTCAGCAGAAGACATCTACCGTTTTGAAGAGCCATCTGAGGGTAAAGGTGAGTTCTATCTTCGTCAGATCCTTGGCAGTGTGAACTATAAGACGGGTGGAGACTTAAATGACTTTTTACACGGTTGGTTAAACTATCAGATAGAACATCATCTCTTTCCTAATCTGCCTCTTTCTCAATACCAGAAAATGCAGCCTATTGTAAAAGAGGTCTGTAAAAAGCATAACCTGCCATATCGTCAGGAAAGCGTCTTTAAACGTGTTTGGATGACGGTAGAACTTATTGTAGGTAAGACCAACCTGTTAGTTATTAAAAGGGCTGAAGAACGTGCTGTAGCTGCTTAGTTGAAGCGTGTCAGGTACTGCTTATCGAACTTTCAATGATGACTTTACAAACAAAACATTGAATTCTGTCATCTAGTCGATATTAATAAGTATGAGTTTTGTTTTAGAAATGAAGATGAAGTTCTAATTGTTTATGTGGTTAAAGTGGCGCATTGTAAAGAAGTTTAGCAAGTAAGAAGAAAAGTATCGCTCAGCATAGGAGTTCAAGAAACCCCTATGTCGAGCAAGAGCATCAGCCTTAGCTGATTACATGCCCATTGGCATACCTGGCATTCCACCACCCATATCACCGCCAGCTGGTGCTGCTGGTGTTGGTTCTGGGATATCGTGGATCGTTGCTTCTGTTGTGAGGAGCATACTTGAAACTGATGTTGCGTTGGTTAGGGCAACACGTGCTACTTTAAGTGGGTCGATGATACCCGCTTCAAACATATCAACATATTCGCCAGTTGCTGCGTTGAAGCCTGTAGTGTCGTTGTCTGCTGTTTCGATGGCATTTACAACAACACCCGCGTCAAAGCCTGCATTGGTAGCGATCTGCTTGACTGGTGCTTTTACAGCGCGTAGGATGATTTCACAACCTATCTTCTGGTCGCCTTCCAAGTCTGGTAGAGAGACCTTAGATGCTGCGCGTACAAGTGCTGCACCCCCACCGATGATGATACCCTCTTCAACAGCTGCTTTAGTTGCTGAAAGTGCATCGTCTACACGGTCTTTTTTCTCTTTCATCTCTGTCTCTGTTGCTGCACCGACTTTGATCACGGCAACACCACCAGAAAGCTTCGCAAGACGCTCTTGGAGTTTCTCTTTGTCATACTCAGAAGTTGTTGTCTCCATCTGTGTCTTGATCTCAGCGATGCGAGATGCAACCGCCTCTTTAGAACCAACACCGTTAACGATAACACTGTTGTCTTTGTCTATAACAACACGTGCAGCCTGTCCAAGATCTTGGATAGTTGTTGACTCCAGTGTACGACCGATCTCTTCAGAGATGATCTGACCACCTGTCAAGATCGCGATGTCTTGTAACATGGCTTTACGACGATCACCAAAACCTGGTGCTTTTACAGCCGTGATGTTCAAGATACCGCGCATTTTGTTAACAACCAATGTTGCCAATGCTTCACCCTCAACATCTTCAGCGATGATAAGCATCGGACGGTTGGTCTTTTGTACTTGCTCAAGAACAGGAAGGATATCTTTGAGGTTAGAGATCTTACCATCAAACATCAAGATAAATGGCTGCTCTATCTCTGCTGTCATCTTCTCTGTGTTGGTGATGAAGTAAGGAGAGAGGTACCCGCGGTCAAACTGCATACCTTCAACAACGTCAAGCTCATCGCTGATACCTTTAGCCTCTTCAACAGTGATGACACCGTCTTGACCTACCTTGTCCATCGCTTCAGCGATCATGTCACCGATGCTTGTGTCAGAGTTTGCAGAGATACTTGCAACCTGAGCGATCTCTTTTTTACCCGCGACTTTCATAGAAGCCTCAGTAAGGTGTGTCAAGATCTCAGTCATCGCCTTATCCATACCGCGCTTTACTTCTACAGGGTTTGCACCCGCAGTGATGTTACGAAGACCTTCAGTGAAGATAGCGTTGGCAAGAACAGTAGCAGTCGTTGTACCGTCTCCTGCTTCGTCTGCTGTGTTGGCAGAGACCTGCTTGACCAGTTGTGCGCCCATGTTCTCTAATGGGTCTTTTAGCTCAACTTCACGTGCTACTGAAACACCATCTTTAGTAATAACAGGTGCACCGTATGAACGCTGTATCAAAACGTTACGACCGCGTGGCCCCATAGTGACTTTTACTGCATCGGTGAGTTTTTGAACACCCTCTGCTAGCGCGTTACGTGCATTGTCTGAATAATGAATTTCTTTTGCCATAATTGTTCTCCTTATAGTTTAATAGTTATTTGATGATTCCAAAAAGGTCGTCGAGTTCCATGATGAGATAGTTCTCACCCTCTACCTTAAACTCATTGCCCGCATACTTGCCAAAGACAACAACGTCTCCAACTTTTACGTTCTCTACCTCTGTAGAGACAGCAACAACTTTTCCAGTTGATGGTTTCTCTGTAGCATTGTCAGGAATGATGATCCCTGACGCTGTCGTTTTAGCTTCTTCTGTACGTGAAACAAGTACACGTTTTCCAAGTGGTTCAAAGTTCATGTGTATCCTTTATATGTAATATATGTTTTATGGTCGGAATTTTACAAAAATTAAGGCAACAAGTCAACAACTTTAGTCTTAGAGACTAAAGGATATTTATAGAGTTTATAAAAGATTAAAATTTGGAGATAAAACAGGTTTTATGATACATTGATAAAGAGAAATTTCATAAGGACAAGCGATGTCAAGGTTTGATCAAAAAGCAAAAGAGTGGGATGGTTCAGAGCGTAGGCGCGAACTTGCGTTAAGTATTGCCGAGACCATTATTAAAAATGTACCTCTGTCCAAAGAGATGCATCTTTTGGACTTTGGCGCAGGTACAGGCCTTATGACCAAATACCTCACACCTTTGGTAAAGAACATAACGGCACTCGACTTCTCAAGTGAGATGTTAAAGAAGTTGGAAGAGAACGCAAAAACATGGGGTGGGGCCAAGGTTTCAATGGTACATAGTGATATATTGAAATATGAAAGTGAAACACAATTTGACGGCATTGTCAGTTCTATGAGTATGCATCATATAGAAGATTTAGAAGTCTTGTTCCAAAAGTTTTCTACGCTTTTAAGAGCTGATGGATTCATAGCCATCGCTGACCTTGATAAAGAAGATGGAAGTTTTCATGATGATGGCAACGAAGGTGTCCACCATTACGGTTTTGAACAAGCCCTCCTAACCAAACTGGCAGAAGAAAATGGCTTTAGAGATGTGACTTTTATAGAGGCTTATACTTTTGAAAAAGAGAATAATCGAAATTATCCGGTGTTTTTAATGCGGGCATATATCTAAAGTTTGCTCTAAAGTTTTATGCTATTGGGAAGAGGTTAAATATCTTTCCCAATGAGACATCATCATTTCTAGTGTTTACCAGGAGAAAGGTTAACCCCTCTTCGTTCTTCTGTGATATAAGCGATCAAAGCTGTCATACGAGGATCACTCAAGCGCATTTTTTTACCCTCAAGTGGGTTGGCAATACACCAATTGATCATTTCAGATATGGTAACAACTTTCCCTAACTGTTTTTGGAACTTTGGATAGGTCTCAGGATGAGTATTGGCTGCATTAGGGTGACATTCGTTACAGGTCACAGTATTACTTCCTAACCGAGGATTGGTAAAAACTTTTCTTCCCTCTTTAACAACAAACTGATATTCACTTTTCCAATGTTTTAGATTCTTGTTTGAAAATTCATCTGCAGTTAGGCTTGTTGTTCCAAGCAATCCATAAATGACTGCTACTGACATTAATATATTTTTCATAATCACTCCTTAATAGTGTTCTTGTGACGGAATCTTTTTTTCCTGAAAATCAATATCTTCCGGACGTTCATGTTTATGATTATATGCTACCGTTCTATTTTTATTATTTGGCAATTGGTAATGTATGTTAGTACGCCCTGTATGCACATTAATCATCTGCCATCCTGTTGCATCACGCTCAAAGAACGGATCAGCTCTATTCATCTCTATGGTCATCTTTGGTAAATATGTTGGTTTTACTTTTGAATATGATTGAGGATATGGCCATGGCCATGCCGTTGACATCACAGAATTAAAAGAGATGTTGTTGATCTTGTTATATTGGATCTGATGCACATGTCCATAGATGACATTGACCTTGTCAAATGGTTTCAAGATATCTTGAATAAGATCTGCATCATCAGTCCAGAAGTTCCACCCTTTAAATATTTTTTGAAGTGGAGAGTGTGAAAAAACAACCAATGGTGTCTCTTTAGGAAGATCTTTAAGATCATTTTTCAACCATTGTCTTTGTGCTTCTCCTACCATAAATGGAGAGCCATTTGGATCATCCAGTCCTGCCATTGTCTGCATTCTAGCCATTGGGTTTTTCCATTTATTTGTCCACTCTTCATCAACTAAAATAGAGTTTAGAACGACAAAATGGACACCTTTATGCTCAAAACTGTAATGCGTATCCCCAAAACATTTTTGCCAATGTTCACCAAGGTCCAGATAATAGTCATGCTCTCCCATCATCATCTTCATAGGTGAATGAAGTGCAGACAAAATCTCTGCACCATGATCTATCTCTGCCGCTTTTCCAAGTTGCGCAAGATCCCCACCAAAAATTACAAAGTCTGGTCTAGGACTCATCATATTGCACTCTGCTACAGCGCGCTTAAGTCCCATGTCCCAGTTACGAACAAATTTTGTTCCTTTGATCTGTTGTAAATGGGCATCTGAGATGAAAGCAAAGGTGAAATCTTCAACTTGTTTTTCTTCAGGTTTAGCCGACATTCCAAATGCAACTTCTACAAGAGTGATCGGTAAGAGTGTTCCTGCAACCATCTTTGAAGATGATCTTATAAAGTCTCTACGTTCCATAATTATTCCTTTATCTGTTCATATTGTGGAGAAGTAAGCGCACGCATAAATGCTACAAGATCTATCATCTGCTCTGTACTGAGACCTAGTGGGCGAATACCTCCATCTAAAAACGGTGTAACAGGGTCAGTTGGGCTCATACGTCCACCAAAGTTGTACCAAGCAACTACCTCTTCCAGTGTTGACATACTTCCATCATGCATGTATGGGCCTGTTTTAGCTATATTTCGCAGTGTAGGGGTTTTAAAAGCACCCATATCATCACCTTCTTTTGAAAACGCATAACGTCCCAGCTCTGAAAACCGTTTATGTTCTAGGACTAACTCATCACCTGCAACTTTATCTTTACCTTTTGCTATTTCTTTAGCTAGTATGTCTGAGTACTCTGAAGCAACCTCAAGTTCATCTTTACCAAGTGCTCTGAACCCAATACCAAGATTGTGAAAAGAGTTATCTGTAAAAATAGCGCTGGTTTGGCTGATGGTATGACAAGAAACACATCTTCCTTCTCCTACATAGATCTCAAATCCTCGTTTTTCTTGAGCATTTAAAGCGTCTTCCTCATCTCCATACCAATAACGATCAAACTTGGAATTACCCGAAATAACTGTTCTCTCAAAACTGGCGACTGCTTTAGTAAAGTGTTCTATAGTAATCTCCTCCTTTGATACACCAAAGACTTCATTGAACTGCTGTACGTAATACGAATCGTTTTTTAACATATCCGTTAAGTCATCCCATGAATGAAGACCACCCTCCACCGGATTGATCGGGGGAAACTTCGATTGTTCTTCAAGACTGGGTACTCGCCCATCCCAAAACTGAGATGTATAGTAAGCTGCATTTATGACTGTAGGTGCATTACGTGTCCCCATTCGTGCTCCAGTTTTGTCCGTAAAACCTTTTGAGACACTTAAATGATCGCTAAAGGCTTTCTCCTGAGCATGACATGTGGCACAACTGACTTTACCATCGGCACTGAAGCGAGGATCATGATAGAGGGTATTACCAAGCTCTATTTTTTCTTTTGTTTGTGGGTTGTCTTCTGGTACGGGTACTTCAGGTAATCCTAAAGGTGCCGAAAAGAGCGATGTACCAAAAAGAAAACTACTTATGACTACTGATAAAACTTTCATTTCATACTCCCTAGTTGAGATGTTCTCGTTTAAAGAACTCTTGAGATGCCTTACACAATGGACAAGCTTTTGGTGCTTTTTTACCACGGTGTACATGACCACATACTTCACAAACCCAAAACTCATCTTCACTACTTTGAAAAAAGCCTTCATCTTCTAAATGAGACTTAAGCTCTTGATATTCACGTTCATGTTCTACTTCAACTTTTGCAATAGCCTTCAGCAAACGGGCAATGTCATGGAAGCCTTCTTCTTTGGCAATAGCGACAAAATTAGGATACATTTCAGTATGTTCATAATTCTCACCTTCCATTGCGATATCAAGATTTTTAAGAGTATTATGAATCTCAATACCATACATGAGTTTGTTGTAGGCCTTAAACTCGGCTAGCGCATGATATTTCTCATTTTGTGCTGCTTCCATGAAATGCTCTGAAATAACATGCCAACCATCTTCTTTCGCCATCTCGGCAAAAAACTCATATTTGTTTCTAGCCATACTCTCACCTGCAAAGGCTTTCATTAAGTTCACAGCAGTTAAATTGGCAGTTGTCAATGTCATTGGCACTGCACAACATGTCAATTCACCTTTACCAACTGTTTGGACTTCTATTTCACTTCCACAAACATTACATTTGTAACTTTCGTACTGTCTCATTTTCCCACCTCTTTCTAAACGATAATTTTTATTCATAACTATTGTATGATAATGAAACTTAAATAGGAATTATTCCTATTTAAAAAGTATTACTATACAAATTAGTGCTAATCTTTCATAATATAATTAAAATTTAGTTTTTAAAAAGTGTTTGATAAAATACACTTATATAAGTCAAACTATTCAAATAAATAAAAGGAGCTACCATATGTCTAGCTATCAAGAAATTTTACAAAACAACAATCTAAAAGCGACACACCAAAGAATAGCAATTCTTGAAGCTATTGATCATGCGGGTCATATTGATGTAGATAAGCTCTTTAAAAACTTGAGAAAACATTTTCCTACACTGGCTTTGGGCACCATGTATAGAAATCTTTCAGAAATGTCAGATAAACATATTTTATTAGAGGTCACGCTTCCTGGTCAAAAAGTAAAATATGAATTAAAAAAAGAACCACATATACATCTTGTTTGTAATTGGTGCGGAAAAATCGAAGATAGAATACTTGATATTGAAGATAAAATAAAAGAGTGTGAAGAAGAGAATGATTTTACAGTATTAGATAGTAATATTGTGTTTACTGGCCTTTGTAAAAAATGCCAAGATCAAAAAAAAGTGTAACTACTACCCTCTCTTCTAGAGGAGGAAAGGCAATGGCATTAATTTAAGAGTTAAAAATACGGTGTTAATTTTTTTATAAAATAGTTTCAGCTGTTACGTTATAGAAATGTTGTGTTTGGGTGGATACATTAGGTTGAAATGTACTAAATAGTACTAAACATCAATGTTTTGCGAAATTAAACATAGTAAGTATTTAGGATAATTCCCAAGAATAGGGATTTGAAATGGTGTCAAGAGGGGGACTTGAACCCCCGACCCCCGGCTTATGAGCTCGTTAAAGAGAACATGGAACACGCTACAAACCCCACCCATACATGCTTAGAGCAGTTTGAGAAGTGCCAAATGATTGCCTTTTTTCACCATCGCTAAGCCTTGATCCGAGGGAGAAGAGTGCATCATAAGAAAGGCACTTTAATTAAACTCCAAAGTGTAATTCGCGATGGCAGTTTGGACATACAGCAATGGCATTATCTACGTTATCTTTTCCACCGTCAGCTAATCTAATTTGATGATGTACTTCAAGATAGGGTGTATTGTCTTTGGCTCTAATAAATGGTGCATCACACCCACATTTCTCACATACACCATTAGCTCGTTCTAAGACTTCAACAATTACATCTGCATTACGTTTGAACCCTCTTGAGACTATTTGAACTTCAGAAGCATATTCACTTGCTTGTTCAAGACGTTTTCGTCTGCCTTGACTCATCAGCTTAGATTCTACAATGTTCTTCTCAAGTTCTGCATTGATATCATCCAAGAAAACTGGACTTTCAATCACATCTAGCTCATAAACTTCAGACCAACCACCTGCTTGAGACCTCGTGGCTTTAAGTGGTGTGCCATCACTCACCTTTACTAACATACTCACAGAAAATGGAAGGGCAAGCTTTCTTAGATTTCTGATTGAAATTAAATTTACACATTCTTTGGTTTTAGTGTCATCACTATATTTGTATATCTCTTTTTCACCTGGCTGAAACTCTAAGATATGCTTGTTTAACACTTGAACTCTATTGGGATCAGAAACAAAGAGTTCACGCTTATCTTCCCACCCAATGATCTCTCCTATGTATTGAACAGTACCCAAGTTCGTAGTAGTTGAGATATAAAAGGTAATTGGATTGTCTGGAGTAGGTTCTTGCTCTTTTAAGTACACCGTTGTTCCACTGCTGTATGGCTGAATATAGGAGGTGATATTTGGGTTAATCTCTTGGGCAGTAATAATCTCTGTTAAAACTGTCTCATAGACCCCATTCTCAAAGAAAGCATTATTTGATAACGGTTCAATGGTACTATTCTCGTTGTCCAAAATATATTTTAATAGTTCGCTCTTAATGGTTTGTTTTCCTAGTGGAATAGCATTGAGACCATTTTGTAAAAGGTGTGTTGAATCAAGTAAATCATTGTCTATAAATTGAATAAGTTTGAGTCTAAAATAATTATCGGCAGTAAAGCTATCAGATAAAATGTATTCCTCATCATTTGCTAATAACTCATCTTCACCAATATCACTTTTGATTACAATGGTTTTGATAGCTATTTTTTGGATGGGCTTAGAAATGTAGATGTAGACAATATCTCCAATATTTATTCGATTGTTACTAGGGTTAGTCCAGTCTACCTCTCCCAACTCTTTAAAAGCATCTATAGCATTGAATTGTGAAGGATTACTACTTATTAACCAATTGGTAATTTCTGCTTTGCTCATGATCAAACCTTTGTTTAGTATGCGGTAAGAATAATAAAAAAAAGTGTGGAAATAATGTGAGTACAAAATGTAATAAAACATCTTGTACTAATAGGAAAGAAAGGGGCTTAGAACTATGCAAACAGCTTATCAACACGCTCATCACGTTTGTTCTCATTTACGTTTGAGTGCTTGATGTAATAATCCATAGTTGTACTCAATTTTTTGTGTGTGAGTTGTTTTTGGATATATGGCAAACTGACTCCCATCTCAAGCATATTACTGGCGAATGAATGTCTAGTCGCATACAATGTTCGATACTCGATGTTTAACTTTTTTAAAAGTGGCTTGAAGTAGGCATCTACAATAGCCTTGGGCTGATAAAATGGCTTCAGAGTGTTTGGATTAGGAAAGATCCACTCTTGACTCTTAGACGTGCTCTTTAGAGCTAATAACTCTTGCTTTACAGGTTCAGGCATGTCTATCACATTGATCGTACCAGTCTTGGTACTATTTCTTAACTTACCATGACGTATGCTTCTTTGCAGAGTGATTTTATACTCTTCGAAATCTATATCAGAATACTTAAGGGCTATCGATTCGCCAGTTCTAATACCGCAATAAAACAGCGTAGTAAGATAAGGTTTTAACCAACCATCAGCTGCTCCTAATATAGCCTTGACTTCTTCCGATGAGTAGTAGTCATGCTCAGGTTTATCGCGAGTCACAAATCGTTTGGATCGCCTGTCTACCAAGTCCATTAGATTTTTGCTCAAATACTCATTCATGTAGGCAAACTTGAAAATCATGTTCATGACACGATGGTACTTTTTATATCGTGAAAAACTCATAGGGTGTTTAGTCAATAGCTTTTTCTTCCACTCTTTGAGATCAGAGACCTTGATATCATCTAAAAGCATCTCGTCAAAGTCTTCCGCAATATGTTTCTTGTAGATGTTTTCGTAGTCTAGTTGTATGTCAGCCATTCGGTTGTCACTCTCTTCTTGTATAGCATCCCACGCAATATCTTTGAAGTAAACATTGCCATCGGTTAGGTCATTATTCTCAAGAAAGTGGTTGAATGCAATAGCGAATTTATCTCGCTCAATTTGTTGCATCAACCGTTTAGTATAAGGCTTCCCTAGACTAAATCTAGCACGATCTTTACCCTGTGTTCTATATGTTGGATAGAGTCGGTAATCAATATAAAGGATGTTCTTGTCGTTTGAATAGACTCTAACACTCTTTATAATTTCATTTAGCTCAATGGCACTATTTACTTGGATAACGTTCTTGGATTTACGTTTATGGGGTATATCCGTTTTGGGTTGTGTTACTCTCATAACAGCTCCTTTAGATTTAAGTATAGGTCTAAATAAGTGCTATACACTTGTTCAGACACTTTTATAATATGTGTTTATGTAGTCTTGAACCAGCACAAAAGAGGCTCTACTACCCAAAAGGTAGTAGAGCCTCTTTGGGAGTGCTGTTCAATCCATAAACATGGTCACTGGATTGCTCAAACCTCTATTGACAAGAAGATCGATCCAGTCCTTAAAATTGTTATCGCTCTCATAGTGCATGCGTTTGAGCATGTAGCGTATAAGAGCTCGATTGCTTGTACTGTTAAAGATAACATTGGAAACAAAGGGAACACGCTTAGCATTTTTGAGACTGTTGACCGTAACAGTGACCTTTGTATATGCAAACCTGTTCACAATGTGATCATACTTTGGAACATCACTGTTAAAAGGGTGTACTCCCTGGATAAGTGCTCTGCAAAAGTGTCTCACACAGTCAGCTTGGGAACTACCTCTATTTCGTACATTTTGCTTTGACCTGTTGGCATAATAATTGACAAGCTCAGGTGTAGCTCTTATCCCCTTCTTCTTTCGTAAAGTATTCATCACCGCTCGATGTGCTTTAAACTCATCCATGGTCTTAAACGGTCGTGTAGACCCATCACTTAACACTTCACGTTTAAAGTCATAATCAAGACCGTACTTCTTTTCCTCAGTCATCATCACAATGTCATTAGTGTCACTGTCATCATCGAGAACATCTAAGATGGTGCTAAGTCTTATTTGATCATAAGTCTTTATCTCAGTATCGTGACAGTGCTCTAATAATGTACGAGCCTGTTCATCTCTAGAACCATCAAGCCTATGACCGACTTTTGCCAATAAGGGGTAGATAATCTTTGTATTAGTTTTCACTGTAAGCTCCAATCTGACCTCTAGTCTTTATGTTATAGACACTGTTGACAGCATGCTTTATCTCAATAAACTCATCTTCATCCCAAGCTTTACGAGCATTTTTGAGTAGAACTAAAGCAGGAAATTCTAGAAGCTTTTGATAAAGTATGGGATCAACGTCTTCAAACTTCTTAAAGATTTTATCGCCACTCTCCAATGCTTTATAAATATCATCGTGAAATGTATCTTGTAAACAGTCATGAAAGGCTGGATCGTTTTTACTGCTGGTTTTATAGAGCACACCGTCTGTAGTGGCTGAGATCGTCAAATAATCATGCCCTTGAGTGTTTAACTCATCCATAGCGACTAAAAGAGAAGCAAGTGAAGCTCTTAGCCCACCTGTGATCATAGTTGCAAAGTAAGCTTGAGATACAGCAGAAAAGCCACTTGTAAAAGCTCCAGTTTGACGAAGATCGAAACCACTTTTAGGATTGATGCCTTGTCCAGTCTTGCCATATAAAGTATTTGCAACAAGCTTGTATAGACCGTCTCGGAGTTTATCCTTATCTATCTTTGCTTGATTACGTTTGTCAATAAGATGTTTCATGGCATCTCTAAAAATAAAACCATCTAAACTCTCTACTACGAAAGCCTCGATATATTTTATTTCTGCACCCTGTCTAATCGCTAGATTGATTTCTGGGATCGTTGAGACAGTCCTACCTTCAAGTGGTTGGACTAAACCATACTTGGCATCACGTACACTGAGAGAAGGGTGTAAAGTGTCATCAGGAAAGCTAAACTCTATGTCCGCAAAACCTACCACCAATTTACTACCATCAAAGTCTGCAACAGCTTTTTTAATTTTATCAATCATCACCAAGTCCTAGACTATAGTTGTTCTTCTTGAGTACCTTATATTCAATCACTTCAGGTGCAGTCCCAAAGTCTGCAATAGGCAGCATTCCCATAACACTTGGATAAGCTGAAGAGAAGTCTATATCCAAGATAAGCTCACCTTTGACCTCACCAACAACATAAGAGTTGTTAAGACCGCCAAGGTAAGCTCTTTGTGCAAGGTTCAAACCTTTTTGATAGATGCTGTTGTCTTGTGTAAATTGGGACTCAAATGTACCTTCTGGAAAGTGCTTGAGTATATACTTCTTGTATATTTTCACAGTGGCACTTCCAATAGTTGTAAAACGTATGTTAGTGGAACCGTTAATAGTGTTTAAGATGTACTGCAGTTTGATAAAAAGCATCAGAGTGATAACAGCATCATGAACGGCATACTCTTCAAAACGATCAGGATCACACTTTAGTAGTGTCAGCATGTCTTCTTTCTCAGCAACTGTCAATGGCTTCTTGTGGTACTTCTCATCTAGCAGAGAACTCGCCTTCTCTAACGTACGGTGTGAAAGTGGAAGCAATAGCATCGTGTCGCCAAGAATAAGTTTGATGTTTATAACCTTTTCACTTTTGAGCTTAAAGGGAAAACGTATAGATCTATATGTGAGGAGAGTGTTGTATGCAAAATCGAAATATTTTGATATTTGTTTGCGGTTAGAGAACATTGAGAATTCCGCTGCGCAGAAGTGACAGACTAAAGTTATACGATATTCCACAATCTCAGCGTCCAAAACACCTGCAAGATCATAGATCGTTTGAAAAACATCGTTACTGCTTAAGCGTTTATCGTCATCTATATAAGTGATCTTGGTCTCATACGTACCTGTCTTTGTATTATAGACTGCGAACTGAAAACTCAGACAGAGATTATTATATTCATCGATACGAGTGTACTCAGTATCGACGGCTGCAATGATCTCTGGGTCTTTCTTCTTCTCTTTCTTCTTCTTGTCTTTGCTCAGATGCTCAGAGGGCGTTCCCTCCGAGTCTGAAATCTCTCCATTGGGAAAGATCCCAACGTAGTCGATCATGAGGCTTTCTCAAGTCCCATATCGAAGTTTTCTTCATTACCAGCAACTTTTTCAGTTTCAAGAACTTCTAGAGTGTTCTTTGTTACCAATAAGTATGCGTCAAAGAGAGTTTTTTTAATACGATGTTGATGACTGTACTTCCAAGTCGTATCCGCTCCATATGTATGGGTATAAATCTTAATGATGACATATGCATTTTCTACAGAATAGTGTAGAGCTTTCCCGTCTTTAGCATCTCTACCTGCGTCGGCATTCCCTTGTTGTGTATTGCGCAAAGGGAACTGAGTTGGCTTATCCCCACGTTCTGACCTAATGGCATCAAACTTGATTACTTTGGATTCAAGTAACCAGTCGGCTATCCCATCCTCGTTTGTCAATACTAGAAAATTGGTTTGTTCAAACCGGTTTTTACCAGCTTCAATAATGGATTGTGTTTTTATAGTGCTTTCTGCACTTTTTGTTAGAGTAGACATTATGTCTCCTTCTCTTGATAATAGAAACATCTATATAGTTGTTTCTACAGTTGTTTGACGAGAGTTAGATACCCTCGTGTTCCTTGGTGTTATTTGCAGAATAAAAATCCTCAAAACCAGACCAATTAACTATAAAAAAGTTTTTATAGTCAGGATCAAATTGGGGAAATGTTGCAGTAAAAACCATAGTCTTATCACCAGTCCAACAGGTCGTGTCAACTAGACATACATCAACTACATACTGACTCAATTGATACCCAACAACGGATTCATCTGCTATCAGTTTTTTGTAAATGTATTCCGCTTCAGCTAAGAAAATCACCATCCCTACAACGGGGGTATGGATTATAAATATTGGCTCCTCCTCCCATATACCTGTTCTAACGTTAGACGGAGTCATTCTTAACTCTTCTCCAGCAAAACTAATCATTTTGATACCCTTTTTTTTTAGTACATCGGTAGAATGAAGAACAAGCTCTTCAAATAGCTGACAAGAACGAAATGCTCTTCTAAAGGTGATTTTAACGCGATGTAGAATGCGATAATGGGTATTTTTAAGAGAATTAAACATGCTATTCTAGGGAGTGTGTGTTAATATAAACAGATAAGACAGCTTTATAGTTTATAGGGCATAAATAATATTTTTGAGGTACCTACTATTGCATAATTTAAAAAAAATTAAAATCTGTCCAATATGTGACTCAGATAAAGAGACTACCTACCTTGGTATATCGTATGTAGGCACCCACCTTGAAAAATTATTCGTCTGCAAAAATCGGTATAAACATAGAGAAAATAAATATGTCTATTATGTAGCAAAAGTAAGAACTGAAATTCCTCATAAAAAAAGCCAAGATAAAGAGGGACAAAAAGATAAACCACTTACTCATAATGAAAAGTCCAAGAAACGTACTGAAATTAATGATAAGTATGAGTCTGTTATCGTTATAAAGGATGAACAGAGGTTTACAATAAAACTTTCACAAAGAGTCATGTGCCCAAAATATCAAGAACATGAAGACCAGACTGAGAATACTGAATTCAAGTACGTGAATGTCAAGGGTAATGAAAATCGGTTTTATTGCAGAGGACATCAAATTAAGAAACATAACGTATATGAATTTAGGTACACACCCGTTAAAACAACTTACAGACTAAAAGACTTACTTGAACAGATATCAGAACACCTTTTGAAGCGACTTAGAAAGATCCATGACAGCAAACAAGTATATGACGTTAAGATAGATAAAGAAGGTCTTGTAGACTATCTATTGTCGATCAAACTATCGACTTATATCATTGCTAGATTATTCCATACTACTCAAAACAAAATTTACAATATAAAGAAAAAGAGGGAAGAACAATATATTGCCGCAGTGCGAAAAGTAAATTCAGACCCTTCGACTAAGAGTAAAAATAGCAGTGTGTTCATGCTACAAGTCGAACTCACAAACGAAGACTACGTGAGGATCACTTTGGAAAAAAATTATAAGCCCACAAGTAAAAAAAAATGAAAATATCTCCCTCTCCCCATAGCGACTAACTACACCGAATTATATGACCCCCGGCTCTATGAGTTGGGTGAGTAAAGAGCAGACTGTGTGCCTAGCGTGCCAATAGTGAGATTTTCATTGAACTATGGGGTCGAAAATTGAGACCATTTTGTATCGAATCATTACAAAACAATTTTTTTGTAATTTTTGATATAAACATGGGCATAGTATTTTGGTGAATAAGTTGTACGATCAACTTGTTTTCTAGGTCAAGTGAGTTTTGTTTTGTTTTAGGCATAATTTTGCCTTGTAAATTCAAATTGACAATCTGAATAGGTATAATTCGAAATAAGGATGTATGCATTGAAAAAAATTGATCCATCATGTATTTATTGGAAGATATTGAAAATGAATTATCGGGGCTAAAACCCGAGACATTCCCAAAGCGATATAGTTTTCATAAGTATTGGGGAAAAAGACCAGCAAATATATTTAGTGAATTAATAGATTTTTTTTCTAATGAAGATGAAAAAATCCTTGATCCATTTAATGGTAGTGGGATAACAATAACTGAAGCTATTATAAAAGATAGACAAGGCTATGGATTTGACCTAAACCCTATTGCAGTTGATTTAACAAGGGCTACAATAGAGCATACAAGAGTTAAAGACTTTTTGCAACGTTCAAATGATTTAGTTAGTCGTTCATAGCTCATTGTAAAATACCTTAATATGATTGTTA
Organism: Helicobacteraceae bacterium; assembly: GCA_015493495.1. Lineage (GTDB taxonomy): Bacteria > Campylobacterota > Campylobacteria > Campylobacterales > Sulfurimonadaceae > Sulfonitrofixus. Next base: position 16,833 of record WGDB01000146.1, read on the forward strand.
ATACATATATTCGCATTACTCAGCTTCAATTATTATGAAGAGACCCTTATGTTAAGAAACGAAAAAAAATATATTATGATATTGTTTTAATATGAAACACAATCAAAAAGAAGTATTCGAGCATATTGATATTATTAAAGCTAAAGAGAAAAAGACTCAACAAGAAAATGTTAAATCACTCAAGATAGTTACAGAAGAGATTAAAAAGAGTTTGCAAATGATATGATCTGTAAAAGTATAAATGGAGTTCGATAAATGGTAATAATTTTTATCCGAGATGGAAAGACCCCTAAACAATATAGAAAACAAAATAGAATAGAATTAAAACCTGACGTACCTTGGGATCATTCGAGATATAAGCCGTGGGATGACCATGGTTATAAAACTGCATTTTCTGCCGTATTATATTTTAAAGAGAAAGAATATGAGTTACCTCTAATAAAAATTTTACTTGAGAATCAAACAGATACCCATAAGTATTTGAAAGGGTATTTAGAAGAATTAGGGTCTCGTTCCTTTGAGTTTCCTATTGAGAATATTAAATATGTTTCTTTGCCGACTGATACCGAATTTTATCAAGTGCTAAAATCGTTATTAACGAAAAATGAGGTTGAACAAGTAATAGAAGAACTATATGACGCGAGTTATATTAAACATACCGATGCTCATAAAGAGAATAAGTTTTTATTAGAGACAGAAGGTTTTAATAGTTCATTACTCCGTGACATGACCGCTAGGAGTTCTTTTGAAAATGGATGGTTGATGCTAGAGGAAAGAACTATTTCTAAAAATGAAATGTTTAAACTCCAATTTCAATTAGATAGTTTTTCAAACCAACACAAAATAGATATAAATTTTAAAAAAAGTATTTTTCCGAGTAATATCAATATATTAATTGGAGCGAATGGAACAGGAAAGTCACAAACATTGAATGTATTTATGAGACAGTTATTAGGGATTGATCCTCCTAACACGTCAAGTAAGCTACCTGTTTTTAATAAAATAGTATTAATAGCTTATAGCCCATTCGAAAATTATTTAACGTCATTAAATGAGCAGAAAATTAGAGTAAAAAGTCAATATAAATACTTTGGGTTTAGAACGGAACAAGATACATATAAAAAAGAACAACCTGCAATTGATACAGTTGAGGGTCTTTTTAAAATCATAGAAGAAGATGATGAAAAAGACTTCCTGGAAAACAGAATCAATAAACTAGATGCACTGATGAAAATTTTAAAAAAGGCCATTGTATTTGACAATATCGGATTAAAACTAGATGGTGACAGTAGCTCAATATTTCAGGCTAATAATGAAATAGTCGATGATGTTTACATTATAAATGATGCAGCAGAATTTTTATTAGTCAGCGAAAGTTTAAAAAAAGTAGTTGATAGTGAGAAAGGTATTGTATTCACAAAGAATGATATGAAAATTCACCTTAGTTCGGGACAGCAAATTTTCTCACATTTGATTACGTGCGCGGTTAGTGCTATACGCCAAGACACTATGTTATTAATAGATGAACCTGAAATATATTTACACCCAAATTTAGAAGTTGAATTGATGAACTTACTTAAAGAGATGCTGGAAGAGTTTAATTCTTACGCAATCATTGCAACACATTCATTGATACTAACACGGGAAGTTTCAAAAGACTATACTGTAATATTTAAGCAAAAAGAAGAGAACATTAACTGCATGAACCCTCCATTTGAAACATTTGGAGGTGATATTGAAAAAATAAACTCCTACGTTTTCTTTGACAAAGATATTGACAAACCTTATGAATCATGGCTTCAAGACCTAGTAGACTTAGAAAACGGCTCTAAAAATGCAATAAAAAAATATATGAATGAATTAAATGAAGAAAGTCTGATTTTAATGAACGGTATGAGTGTGAGAAATGCCAAATAAACTACTTATACCTGAAATAAAAGATATCGATTTAATAGATGATATTGTTTCAGAACGAACAAGAAATCCTAACAAAGCATTTTTTAACGGATATGAAGCTGATTGGAAAAAACGAGTAAATGAGTACACAGATAAGTGTGGTAACCCTGAAAAAATAAATGTTTCTACAATACAGGAAGAGGATAAATCACGTTTTATTAATTTATATACTGCTCCAACAGGTATTGTGAGAAAAGATATTATAGATGTCTTACGAGATCATTCATTAGCTATGTGCCCTTTCTGTAGTGAAGCAGGTAGACCAACTACTTTAGATCACTTTTTACCCAAAGATACATACCCTGAATATAGCTTGTTGTCAGCTAACCTTGTTCCCGCTTGCGATGCGTGTCAAGGAGTAAATGCAAAAGGCGCTAAAGCATTAGATGCGGAAGGTAGACGCTTGTTTTTACACCCATATTATGACATTCCAGAGGGTGCTGAAATTATTATATTAACAATAAAAGCTCCATACGATAAGGGCTCAAGCTTTAATTTAAGCGTAAATGATGAGCTTGATACTGATTTAAAAGAATTATGCGTAAGACACATTAAAGAGTTGAACATTGAGGGGCGCTTTAGGCGATGGTTTAAATCAGAATATCTACGGTTGAAAAAACTAGTATTATCCTTATTGGAAGAAGATGACGATCCTGATATGGTTTTAATGGCAATTAGACTTTTTTATCGCAAAAATAAACTTATGGGTGTAAACTACTGGGATACGGTTTTTTATAAAGCAGTATTATCTAATAGCGATCTATTAGAATTTTTGAAAGACAAAGAAAATTTAAGGATATAAATGTCTAAAATAATACGATTTGAATATTTACGCTTAACCATTGTGGATAAGAAGACTGATAAGTCAATTTCTTTTAAAGAAATAGTTAGTGCTCTAGAAAGTAAGCCATTAGATATTTCAAAAAAAGATCATCGATATCAATGTAAAGAAGGAGTTTGTAGCAGAGCTTTCTCTCATATTGATAATGTTGACAATGGTGTTTTAGTGAGTTTTGCTCGTTACGATAAACAGGAGCTTACAGGAAGCTTTTTAAAAAATGGTGATTTAGAATATAGTATTACAGAGAAAGTCAAGGCTGCAACAAAACGAGATGACATCGCTTTAAAAGAATATAATCGTGTGAAAGTATTTTGTAACGGTATAGTCATTTTTCAAAAAAACAGAAAAGCAAATTCAGCATTGCAATTACGCGAATATTTGAATTATCACTTTAAAAATCTATATACTATTGAACTTGTACCGGTTTACATGGATGACTTATTTGAAGCTCTAGATAGTGGTGAAATACAAAATATGACGTTATCTGTTGGATTTGCGCCAGAAGGATCTTTTGATGTATTTGAGAGTGAAAACTATACTGGTGCTGCTACATGTGAACTTAAGTTTAACGCGGATAAAGAGCATTTTCTAAAGAAAAGTTTCTTTGTTGGAGCCCTCACCAAAAAAGCTTTACAGCAATTTGGTGTACTTGATAAAGGAATAATAACGGGGGCGACTGCTAAGTTATCTAATAGGCGAGCTAGAGTTTCATTAGAGGAATATCAATTAAGCGATCAACGCTCTTTCGCTGATATAAGCCCATATTTAATGACGCCAAATAAATATTTTGATGAGATGTATACAAAACATAAAGAGTTTCTTGATACATATATTAAAAGAGATGGTAGGTATGACTAATGGATAACGTGATTTTATCAATTATAAAAGAACTATTAGCGATTAGCATTGGATTTGTAGGATTGATTTTTACAGCTTTTAGTATTCTAATGACACTATCTGATGAGCATTGGAAAATTAAGAAATTAATGCAATCGGAAGAGTATAAACTATTTATCAATTCTTTGTTTAGTTTAGGTGTTTGGTTTTTAGTGTTTTTTTTATTCTCAATAATGATTCTAATAGTAGAACCACTGTTAAAGTTAAATTATTCCGCATTTGCAGAGTACAGTTTGTATTTGTATATTTTCGCGCTAGTCTTATTGTCAATAAAAACAATGTTTATATTAAATAAGTTTAAAAAAATAGTAATATTATTCGCAGATCGTAGTAAGCCTATGCTAGGGGAATTCGATAAATAATACTACTTAAAATAGAAAGAAGAAGAAATTACAGTATTTTATTGGACTAAATTTACTCTTCGTTCTTGGGCTTCAAAAACTCCCTAACATCTAAATCGAGTGCTTTTGCCAAACGGTAAAGGTGCTCCAGATTAAAATGTTTCCCATCCCTTAATAGTTCCGCTTTCCCATAAAATGATGGTGCTTGATGCCCAATCGTCAACGCCATGTCTAACTGACTAACTTTCTTCTCTTTACGAATACGTTTAACATTATTGCTGATGAGACGATAGAAATCTTCTATTTCTTCAGAGGTATATTCGATGTGAATGATTAAGCCTATAGGGGTAAATTTGTATTGTTATCATTGTATAGATTAGGAAAAATCATAACAACACCCAATGGGGGTGAAAAATTATCAAAAACTAGGCATAATTAACAAAATCTTGTAAAAGATAATATTGATTGGAGATATGTAGCATGAGTGGATGTATTAAGGGTAGAAGTTTTTTTGCGATAGCAAGAGCGAGTTTAGGAACTACTTTGTTTATTGTTGTGGTTGTTTTAGGCGTGGCATACGGTGCAATGTATTACTTTGATATACAGATAGATTACGTGAAGTATCAAGACGAATTAGTATATTCATTAGCTGCCTTTTCAAGCATTCTTTTTCTATATACATTGAGAAAGTATTACAAGAAATTAAGAAGTTTTGAACAATACTTGCGTATAAGCGATATATCGTCATTTATAGTGCAACATGCCGATGAGATTGGCTTGACTGAGGATGACAAGTATATTGTAGAAGAAGTTACTACGTTGATGAAGAGGCATGATGTTGATATATCGGCGATAAAACGCTGTAAGAAAAAAGATATCATTGAGGCCTATAAAAAAACAATCTCATCAGATGACTTCAGGGATATGAGACGTGCATTAAAAAAGGCAAATCCGGTAGTAGCTACAGAGATGACTGATGAAGAGATGGACGCTATGATTGATGACCTAGACGCTCGCATAGGTGCTGGTGATCAAGCAAAACCCTTAATATCGTTATTTTTTGCCAAAAACGCGAGGGATTTAGAGATCACTACAGATCCTGACAGAGCGTATGAGATATTTAAAGAGCTTTATAATGGAAGTTCGGGTGGAATGATTCATGTCTACGCATTAGAAACTTATTCTAAGAGTGACGTTGTAGATTGTTATAGAGAACAAGTAGAAGACCCTGAGTTTCTAGCCCTAAGAGAGGAGACAAAGTAATGGAATTTGTATACGGCACTATGATTGTCCTTTTTACGATGTTTGGTTTCTATGGTATTTTTAAGATGTCTCAATCAGAGGGTAAAAGTGAAATGAATGGGATTCGTACTCGATATGGTGGAGGCAGCTTTATTGGTGGTCTGGTAAGCAGTTTTATGCAATTTTTTTGGTTGATATTTTTAATTGGATCATTTAGTCTTGCTGGATGGGCTTTGACCAAAATAGGTGATTTAGAGTCTACTGGGAGTCAAAAAGCTCATACTGGGAAGGAATTTTAGATGGAAAGAACAATGGATACGCGATTGACAGATCATATAGCTAGGACTGTGGAAGCGACCAATGCACCTATACAGCGATTTGGAATTGGTATGATATTTAGACAGGGCTTTGATGGAGACAGGAGCGTTATTAGTGCTCTTGTGCTTAATAGGATTTGGAGTTATATATTTTCTCGACTCTACTATAGATATAGAGAGCTATCTTGCATCGTATCTTAATATTTTATTCGCTTCAATATCGATTCTATATCTGTATAGGTTTGTTAGTAGGTTCAGAGCCGTTAAAGGTACTGAGAGAGACATGGTTGTTGGGGCAATACAGTACTTTATAAGTAGTTTAGCTTTTGAAATTCACCTCCTTGATAATAAGAAGGAAATTATCTCACACGTGTTGGGTCTTATGGAAGAAACTGGAATAAATTCAGATCAGATAAAAAGATTTAAGAAGTGTTCTGGATGCATCTATGACGGATATAAAAATGCTTTAGAAGAGAGCACCTTTAATTATATGAGGGAGAAAAAGTTTTTATATAAATAGTCGTGTATCTGTAAGTTTTCTTCTAATGTAAAAAAAAATGATGTAGTCGTGGAGAGAGATATTATAAAACTCTCCATGTATTCTCCTAGCACTAAATTTTAAAGATATCTTTTATTTGAGTAAATGATATTATCTCTTCACTCACAAATAGACTAAGCCCAAAATCAGCATGAAGTATCAATAGTACTTGGCAGTACCCTTCATGCTCTTCTATCAGTTCAAGACAGTCTACTAAAGGTCGTGTTGTATGACGAGTTATGATAGCGTTCAGCTCAATAGGGTTAATAAGCTCTTCAAGTTTTTCTATAACTATGAAATTCCCATACTCAGGATACTTATAGTCATCAGGCAATCTATCAAACTCTTTCAACACTCCAGCTTTTAGAACAGGATCATTAATCTTCTCAACATCTGCCCTTGATAATATTTCTATCATCTCTTCTTCTTTGTAGCAACGGCTTGACGTTCAGCCTCTAAGATAACCACTATCCCTATCGCAACACATTTCACTGCAATACAAAACACCTTTGCTCCTACCATCACTTCTCCTTTACGAGTTTGAACAGTTGAGTAGAGTGGTCTTGTCCATTATTGTAATAGATGATCTTGGCGTGTTTTTTCATATCATCTATAGCTCCGACTTGACGACCTAACATACGTTTTTCACCTACCTTGAACTCATCTGTCAACAAGAGAGTGTAGCTTTCTTCCTCAATTTTCACTGAGACCAGTCTCTTATCAAAGTAGCTTTGAAATAACTTCTCCAACTTCATTTTTGATTTTCGCAGATCAATTTCCTCTCGCTGTTTTTTCGTACTCAAAATGTAGCGATAAACGTGCCTAGCATCGCCAGTTTTTGATTTTCTTGGTTCGGGTGTGCCTTTGGGTGGTTTCGCAGTAGAAATCGCAGGTTTCGCAACTGTGGTGTTTTCTACTACTTTCTGCTCTTGTTTTGAGAGAGCAGTTTTGACTGTAGCAGTTACATCGATAGTATCAACGTCTTTAGGTGTAGGTGTTTTCTTCATGATGCTTCTCCTTTGACTACTGAGAGTCTTACAGGAGTAAAGCTAGTATCACGCTCGATGCCTAATCCTAACTTACCTTTAATGCTGTCTAGTTCACTGAGTGTAAAGTAACCTAGCTCATGCTCTAGCCCTTGAACATAACCGAAACAAGTATCACCATCACTCTTAGAGAGTTCTATTATGTACCATGTCCAGTTACTGTCAGGAGTAAAGAGCTTGATGTGACAAAGTGGATCTGTAGCGTTCTCTTGTGTGTATAAGTCTGGTAGTGCAGACAACAGTTCTTCGTTTAGTAGTTTGCTCATGGTGAGCCTCCTTGAAATTAATATCAAGGTTAGAATATGTGTTTATAAACAGTGGAAAGATACATATACAGAAGAGGGGAGAGTAGAAAGAAAAATCTGTAAATAGTCACTAAAAGAGATGTGAGACAAGAGTGGGTCAAAAGAGGGACAAAAATTAATAGAGGGCCAGGAAGTTATGCGTGAAAATTGGTATGATAAAATATATTGAAAGTGATGTTAAAGTACGTATTTTGGGGAAACTCTTTAAAGTATATGGTGTCAAGAGGGGGACTTGAACCCCCGACCCCCGGCTTATGAGACCAGTGCTCTAACCAGCTGAGCTACCGTGACATGCTTTAAATAGGGTGGAATTATAGTCAGGTAATCCTTTGATTTTCCTTTGACAATGAAGAATATTTGGAATGTTGTGAAGTTTTATTGAGATTTATCGCCTCTTTTGATGAACTACAAGTGTTAAAGAAAAGAGGCAAGATGCTTGATTGATCAGTAATTGGTATCAGCCGTGATACCGGCAGTACCATTTTGTCCATTACTACCCAAAGAGAGTCCGCCGCGTCCGGCTTGACCACCGGAACCTTTCCCCAGGAGGGTGTTGTTTTGTGTATAGTCGGGATCAACACTGTTATTGTGAATGTAGACACCATAGGAGACACCGCCGCAGCCGCCACCGCCGCCACCACCGTGACCACCGTTACCGCCAGCGCCTCCAGCACCACCATTTCCACTCAGACCACTGCTGTCGGCAAGGCCCGATTGACCACCTGCAGCACCTTGACCGCCATGACCACCAAACCCGCCATTGCCACCGTTACCGCCATCACCGTTTTTGATGGTGTTTCCAAGAAGGGTTGGAAAACTGCTTGAGCTTGTTGAAAAAGTGATGAACACAGCAAATGAACCGCCACCGCTCCCTCCGGCGTTACCGCCCATACCGGCACGTCCGCCGCCGCCGCCACCACCACCGGAGCCACCAAGAATATCTGTAGTACCACAACCGTCATTGTCATCAATACCGCCGCCAGCTCCACCGCCGCCACCGCCATTTCCATCTGTACCGTTTTGACCATTCGTACCACTTGCAAGGCTCCATTCTCCGTTGCTCACACTGCCGCCGGGTGACAGGCAACCGGTGCCTCCGGCTCCGGATGACCCATCTGCGCCATCTGTCCCATCAATGGCATCTCGTTCATAGCCACCTGTCGCATAAGTAGTACAGTCACTATTAGTCTGAATGTCATATCCACCGATACCACCACTACCTGGAGTTGCTCCTGTACCATTTGCACCGGGAGGCTGCTGGTCGTTGTTGTTTGGACATTGTACTGCACCACCGTTGCCTCCAGCTATTCCATCACCACCGTCACCGGCTGTTCCCTGATTACCTGGTGTTGCTGCGGAGTTTATACATTCTGCATGATTTGCTGTCCCGGAATTAAAAGCATCTTGTCCATCAACACCAGAAGTACCATCCATACCATCAGGACCATCACTGCCTGGACTCCCTGCAGCTGCATTACCTCCACTTATCTGGTTGGATACTAAAGTAAAATGACTGTCACTGTCATTGATCCAAAGTGCATACGTACTTCCTAGAGACTGGTCGGTACCATTGATACTAAAACCTTCAATGCGTGTCTGTTGTGTGATGCTGTCTGCGATCATAGTTTTGTTTTGTGATGGGTCACCGGTGATAGAGGTTGTCTGTCTTTCTATCTCTCTTTGCCAGGTCAGCGGGTCATATCCACCAAGTAGATCGATGCTGTTATGGATGGTGACCTGTTCTCTGTAGTTACCGGCTGCCACCAGGACTTTATCACGTCCTGTTGAGATCGCTTGTGCGATACCCTGGGTAACAGTGAGACAAGGGTAGTCACTGCCTCCTGTTATATAAGGACTTAGACCACAACTGCCATCATCTATGGAATGTGCGTCACTGCCCGAGACATAGATCGCTGTCGGATCGATAGCGGGTGACACGGTCACATGGACAAGAGCCAGATTGGAAAGGTGGCCTTGCAGGTCGCCAACGATATAGCTGATAGTTGCATTGCCGACAAAGTTGGATGCCGGGATGAAGGTCATTACTCCCTGGCTGTTCACACTCCATACATTGGAGTCACTGTCGACCAATGTGTTTTGAACACCTGCAGCTGCAAGGTTAAGGTCGACACTTGCTGTGTCAAGGTCTGTATCGATGTCATTTGTGAGGATATTGAAACTGACTGCCTGATCGACAGAGGTTGTAGCATTGTCTTCGACAGCTACTGGTGCATTGGGGTCAGGCAAGTCAAGTGTTGTAACATTGTTCTGGACATAAGAGGAGTTGTTGTCAGCTGCGTCAAAAGCATTGAGCTTATAGACATAAGTCGTCTCAGCGTCAAGAGCGGTGTCGTCATAAGATGTCTCTTGCTGTGTTACCAGCAGCTGTGTCGGTGAACACCCGCTCCCTTTACATCGGTATAAACGGTATCCCTGAACACCGACAGCATCATATGACGCTTTCCATGCAAGATGTGTTGTTGATGAAGATACTGCTGTTATGTTCAGTTGTGATGGTGCTGTCGGAGCTGTACTATCAGTGGTTGAAGCTATACTGAAGAAGATAAGATAATCATCATCGTTTATGACTCCTGCAGTATCTTTACATCGCACATAGTATATATAAGTCTTACCATTTTCAAGTGCTCTTATGTGTTGTGAATGTTCCTGGGCACCTGTCGATGAAAAGGTCTCTGTCATCACATCATAGTTTTGTTCAGGGAGTGTCGCATAACGACAAGTGGCATTTTTGTCTGTATGAAGTCCTATGGTCACTTCGGTTGTTCCTTCAACGATGACGGCGTTAGGAGATGCATCAGAGCGAACGGCAGGCACACCTGAGCTACACGGTGTCGTTGTCGTGTTGTCATCTTTCGAGGCATAACTGAAGAAGATAAGGTAATCATCATTGTTTGTGACTCCTGCAGCATCTTTACATCGTACATAGTATATATAAGTCTTACCACTTTCAAGTGCACTTAGGTGTTGTGAATGTTCCTGGGCACCTGTCGATGAAAAGGTCTCTGTCATCACATCATAGTTTTGTTCCGGGAGTGTCGCATAACGACAAGTGGCATTTTTGTCTGTATGCAGTCCTATGGTCACTTCGGTTGTTCCTTCAGCGACGACGGCGTTAGGAGATGCATCTGAGCGAAGTGTAGGCAGATCTGAGCTGCACTGTGTCACTGTAGTGTTGTCATCTTGCGAGCTACAGCCAGACAAGAGTACTAATGCTAGCGTGATTGTGAAGATATAAATAATATTTTTCATCTTTGTACCTTTTCTGTATTATGAGAGATAGTCATTAAAGATCAAAAAATAAACTATCTACTTATAGTAATTATACATTTTACTCAATAAAAAGTTTGTACACAGAAGGAAAATAAGGGTTAGCCCCTGAATCCTTCTAGTACTACACATCAATGAATCATTAGACCAGCGCTCCAATCTCTACAAATAAACTCAGGCCAAAGTCAGCATGAAGTGTCGATAGCACTTTTTTGTTTTTATCCTATAATATGTGATGGATAAAAAATTAAAAAAATATATTGAACGGTATGATCACATACAAGATTGTGCAAACCATGAACTTAAGCCCAACGGTGGAATGATCGTTTTGATCAATCAAGAGACAGAATGTGAAATAGTCATTGAAAACAGTGTTTATGCACTAGATAGTTTTCAAGCGGTACTGATAAATGCTTATGAGGTCTCTGTAGATATTCAAGCAGATAAAGCTTTAAACCTTATAGCTATACGCTTCAAAGGTGCAGGCGCCTCTTTCTTTTATGAAGGAGAGATGGAGCAACTTATGCAGATGCCTAAAGCACCTATTTTTATAGAAAAAAACATTTTAGAAAACAGACTTGATAGCTATTTAAAAAATCGTTTAACAGCCAGTCAGTTGCCTTTTAATATTATGAAGATCATAGATTTGTTGGACACTCAAGGCAGTGATTACAAGATAGATGAAGTGATGGCTATTGCGAATATCCCAAGGAAGATATTGGACAAGATATTTAATTTGAGGACTGGGTTGAGTTTCAAAGCCTACGCTTCATTGCGTAAATTTGATGACTAAGATTTTTGTGTTCCTGTGTAAATGGGTATTTGTACGTTGAGACCAAAAGTTGAAAATAGATTAGTTTTAATCTATCCTCGCTATTGATGTCTTACGCGGCTTGGATGAAAAGAAGGTACTTTTTGTCTTGTAGAGACTCTCCAAAGCCGATGATCTCTTGGTCTATGCGTTGGCCAGCGGCACTGTAAGAGACTTTAACCTCATACATCATGGCCTCGTTGGAGAGGCTGTTGAGCTTTTGGAAGGTCTGAAGAGCGTTGAGAGCTGTTTTTCCTAGAAAGAGAAAGAGCTTTTTTTGGGTATCGTCTACTTTGTAAAGAGCGACATTACTCTCTCCTACGGGAGTGAACTGACCCTCTTTCGTCTCTTGGAGTTGCATGACATTCATAGTGAAGGCAGGGTCATCTTGAATGGCTTCACGTATATCTTCGATGAGGTCAATGAGTACCTTCATTTTTTTTAGACTCCTTCTGCGATCATAGCGTCTGCAACACGCTTAAAGCCTGCGATGTTGGCACCATCGACATAGTTGCCTTCTACACCATACTCTTTGGCTGTCGCTGCAACATTTTCACAGATCTCTTCCATAGTCTGTTGGAGTTTGGCATCGACCTCGTCAAAGGTCCATTTTTGCATGGCAGCATTTTGACTCATCTCGAAACCGCTGACTGCAACACCACCAGCATTGGCTGCCTTGGCTGGAGCGAGGCAGATGTCACTGTTTAACATAAGGTGAACAGCCTCTGTTGTCGATGGCATGTTGGCGCCCTCTGTCACACTCTGACACCCATTGGCGATAAGATTTTTGGCATCGACTTCGGTGAGTTCGTTTTGTGTCGCACATGGAAAGGCTGCGAAACATGGGATGTTCCATGCTGCGTGACCACCTTTAGGGTAGTCAGAAACAGGGATGTACTGTGCTTCTGGGTGTGTGACGATATACTCTTCCAAAGAGACACGACGTTGGAGTTTAAGCTCTTTTAGTAGTGGTAAGTCTACACCACGAGCATCATAGATGGTTCCTTTTGAGTCGGTACAAGTGACAGGGATGGCACCTAAGTGTTGTAGCTTTTCGATAGCATGAAGGGCAACATTACCAGCGCCACTGACAGCACAGATCTTCTCTTTTAAGCTCTCTTTGCCCTCAAGTTCCAACATCTTTTGTGTAAAGTAGACGGCACCGTAACCTGTTGCTTCCGGACGCATAAGAGAGCCTCCAAAAAAGTAAGGTTTACCGGTTAAGACACCTTCAAATGCTGAAGTGATCTTTTTATATTCACCAAACAGGTAACCGATCTCACGGCCACCCACTCCGATATCACCGGCAGGCACGTCAATACGTGGTCCAATATACTTGTGAAGTTCACGCATAAAAGCAGAACAAAACTTCATAACCTCAAAGTCACTTTTACCTTTAGGATCGAAGTCACTTCCTCCTTTTGCACCGCCAATAGGCAGACCCGTCAGAGCATTTTTCAAGATTTGTTCAAATCCTAGAAATTTCAAGACACCTTCATTAACACTGGGGTGAAAACGTAAGCCTCCCTTGTAAGGCCCCAGTGCATTGTTGAATTGCACACGGTAACCTGTGTTAACCTGCGCTTCGTTGTTGTCATCAAGCCATACGACTTTAAACTTGATGACGCGGTCTGGTGTGATAAGTCGGCGAACGATGGCGTTTTTGGCACTTTTATTATAGATCTCATCAGACTTGAAAAGTGGAAAGATAGAAAGAAGCACCTCCTCCATAGCTTGGAAAAAGACATCGTCTTCGGCACAGTTTAAGTTTTTTAGCTTAGCGATCTCTTCTTTAGCATTGACAATAGTGTTTATTTTTCTCATTTAGAACCTTGTAAATAGTATGGTGTATTATAAGATAATTCTGATTATTACACCACCAGTTAATCAGCTCAAATCTCAAGAGGAAGGTAAGCGGTGAGTTTCAAGAAAAATGAGAAGAGATGCAGCAACATAGCTAAGGCGAGGTTCTATTTGTTTGAAGTGTTGTTTCTTCTCATACCTCCCGTAGAACAAGGGTCGTTTTATAGATGCTCTTTCAAAATTGAAGATGAAAATATGTTGGAATTAAGATGAAATGAGTCATAATTTAACTATATAAAGTATTATAAAAATTTATTTTTGATTTAAAGGTTTCTCCTACATATGAACAGCTCTCTTCTTCTGGCTTCGATCATGGTGACCGTTTTGGTTGTCTTGTTACCGCTTCTTTTTCATCTGACCCGCTACCTGGGTGCCAAGAGCGATAATGTCCGTAAAAATGAACCGGTAGAAGGCGGGATCAGAGTCACTCATAAAGATGCTTTTGATGCTTTCAATGTCAAGTTCTTTCTAGTTGGAATTATCTTTTTGGTCTTTGATGTCGAGGTCCTTTTTATCTTCCCTTGGGCCTTAAACTTAAGAGAACTTGGTCTGTTTGCGCTGCTTGAGATGTTTGTCTTTGTAGGCCTTCTTGTAGGGGGACTCCTTTATGTTTACCGTTCGGGAGTCTTAAAATGGACGTAAGTAATACCCACCTCTTGGATGAGGCTGTCGTCACAACGACTATGGATGCTGTGGTCACTTGGGGTAGAGAAGCTTCTCTGTGGCCTTTTGTTTTTGGAACGGCCTGTTGTGCGATAGAGTTTATGGCAACAGCGGCGAGTCGTTATGACATTTCTCGCTTTGGTGCTGAGGTACTCCGTTTTTCTCCACGTCATGCTGACCTATTAGTGGTGGCAGGCACTGTGAGCTATAAACAAGCTCCCATCTTAAAACAGATCTACGACCAGATGCCTGAGCCTAAATGGGTGGTTGCTGTGGGTGCCTGTGCTTCGACAGGTGGTTTTTATGACAACTACACCACGCTGCAGGGTATTGATGAGATCATCCCGGTAGATGTCTATGTGGCAGGGTGTCCACCACGACCGGAGGCGATCATTGATGCTGTTTTGGATATACAGAGACAGTTGAAGCGTGAGCCCAAGTTCAGTGTCAGAAACAGTGACTTTAAAGGCAAACTTGATGATCACTAAGACTGTAGAGAGCGGCGCACTTTACGGCGTGTTGCTAGAGGCCAAAGAACATGATGGTTTTACACTCCTTTTAGATATTACAGCGGTTGACAACCTTTATAGAAAACACCCTACAAACTGTCGTTTTGAACTTATTTACATCTTACGTCATGAAAGCTTTGAAGAGACGCGTATGATCAAGGTCTTGGTTGCTGATGCTGATGAAGGGGTTGAGAGTATTGTTCCACTTTTCAGTGCTGCAGAGTGGGCGGAGCGTGAGGTGTATGATCAGTATGGTATACACTTTAAACACCATAAGATGCTCAAGCGTATTTTAAACCACAACGAATTTGTAGGCCATCCGCTTAGAAAAGATTATGAGATCACCAAGGGGCAGTACTGCACCACTTCTCAAGATCTTATGGATGAGATGGCACCGCTGCTTGAAGAGCGTGCTCTGGACATGAGAGCTGATGACCTTATGATAGTCAACCTCGGACCTTCTCACCCTGCAAGTCACGGTACGATCAGGACTCTGGCAGCGCTTGACGGTGAGACCATCGTAGCGGCAGCATGTGAAGTGGGGTATCTGCATCGTGGTTTTGAGAAGAGCTGTGAAAACCACAACTATAATCAGATCATCCCCTACACAGACCGTCTGAACTACTGTTCGGCGCTGATGAACAACATCGCTTTTTCCAAGACGGTAGAAGAGATGTTAGAGGTGACACTGCCTGATAGAGGGATCTTTATCAGAGTGATCCTCTCAGAACTCTCACGCATTATCGATCATCTGGTCTGTTTGGCGGCTGGACTTTTGGACATGGGTGGACAGACCAACTACTGGTACCTCTTCAATCCGCGTAACAACGCGTATGACTTCCTCTCTAAACTGACCGGTGCCCGTTTGACCAACTCCTACATGCGCATCGGTGGTATGACACATGATCTTTATGCGGGGTGGAGAGAGGATCTTGAAGATGTCTTGGTGAAGATAGACGAGGGGATCACGGACTCTTTGAAGATGATCATGCACAACCGCATCTATAATGACCGGATCCAAAATGTCTCTCCTGTCTCTGCAAAAGAGGCCATAGACTACGGTTTTACAGGTCCTAATCTAAGAGCAAGTGGTGTGGCCTATGATCTTAGGGTTTCCAATCCCTATTACTACTACGATACCTTTGATTTTGAGATGGTTGTGGGTTCAGTGGGAGATACGTATGACCGTATGATGGTCCGTTTTGATGAGATGAACGAAAGTATGAAGATCATAAAACAGGCGATGAAACGTATACCTGATGGCCCTATCAATGTGGATGACAAACGTATCACCATGCCAAGCAAAGAGGCTGTTTACGGTGGGATCGAGGGGATGATGAACCAGTTTAAGTTGGTCATCGATGGCGTCAAGGTACCCGAAGGTGAATATTATGGTGCGTTTGAGGCAGCCAATGGTGAGTTGGGTTTTTACATCGTGAGTGATGGCAGCGGCACTCCTTACAAGGTAAAGGTACGGCCTCCGAGCTTTTATCATATGCAGGCCTATCCCAAGATCATTGAGAACTATCAGGTGGCAGACGCCATTATGACCTTAGGGAGTCTTAACATTATTGCAGGGGAGATGGACCGATGAGTTTTAGCTTCACTAAGGCCAACCTTGAGCGCATAGAAGTGTTAAAAAATCGTTACCCTTCAACGCAGGCACTCTCTCTGCCTTGTTTGTGGATGGCACAGTATCAAGAGGGTTACATCACACTTGATGCTATCGATGTTATCAGTGAGACTATAGACGTTCCGGCCATGGAGATCTACCGTGTGGCGACCTTTTACACGATGTTTCATCTTGAAGCAACACAGAAAAAACGGGTTTTAGTCTGTAAGACCCTCTCTTGTAAACTTTGTGGCAGTGAGGGCATTTTAGAACATCTCAAAGGGCATGATGTTTTGGTGGAGCATGTAGAATGCCTGGGCTCTTGTGGTACGGCACCGGTGATGCAGATCGATGATGTTAATTATGAAAATCTGACACCTGAGAAGGTCGACACCATTTTGGAGGCCTTGAGATGAGAGAAGCGCTTATCGTCAGTCGCAAGTTCTCTTTAGAAGAGAGTCACACTTTAGCGGTGGCACAAGAACATGGTGCTTATAAAACCCTAAAAAAACTTCAAAACCTCTCACCGCTTGAAGTGATAAAGATCATTAAAGAGAGCGGACTGCGAGGCAAGGGTGGCGGTGGTGCACCTGCAGGGAATAAGTGGGCTTTAATGCCGCAAGAGAGTGAAAAACCCTCATTTTTGGCAGTTAATTGTGATGAGAGTGAACCGGGCACCTTTAAAGATCGTCAGATCATCACCAAAGATCCTCATCTGCTTATAGAAGGGATCCTGCTTACCTGTTACGCGATCAAGGCGATACATGCCTATGTCTATATTCGCGGGGAGTACTATCAGTATCAACAGGTTTTGCAAGTAGCGGTTGATGAGGCTAATGCTGCAGGACTTTTGGGTGATGTAAAGATCACACTGCATCGCGGTGCAGGTGCTTATATCTGTGGTGAGAAGTCAGCACTGTTGGAGTCTATGGAGGGTAAAAGAGGCCATCCAAGACTCAAACCCAAACAGCCGGAACCTGAGTGGTATTTTGGCAATCCGACCTTGGTGAACAACGTAGAGACCATCGCTTCGGTCCCCTTTATACTCGAGCATGGTGCTGAGGCTTACAGATCCTACGGTACTGAAAGAAGTCCGGGAACCCTTCTGTTTGCCATGAGTGGTCATGTAGAGAGACCGGGTGTTTATGAAGCGGAGTTCGGTGTACCGATGATGGAGTACATCAACCATTTTGGCGGTGGTGTCAAAAATGGTAAAAAGCTTAAAGCGGTGATCCCCGGTGGAGCATCAACCGGTGTGCTCACGGCCAAAGAGGCTGAAGAGGTACTTTTGGACTATGAGTCACTGCGGGCTATGGGTGTCTCGCTGGGTACGGGCGGTATGATCGTGATGGATGAAGAGACCTCTATGGTCGCGGTCTTGAAAAACCTGTTGGAGTTTTATCATGAGGAGTCTTGTGGGCAGTGCACTCCTTGTAGAGAAGGAACAGGATGGGTAGACAAGTTGGTAGGTAAGATCTTGGATGGACGTGGCAGCAGCGCTGATATCGATGAACTTTTAGAGATCGCCGAGACGATGAATGGCAAGACGATCTGTGTCTTTGCACCAGCAGTCTCTGCCGTGATCGTCTCGTTTTTAACCCGTTTTAGAGATGAATTTGAGGCGGCATTATGATGGTTCAAGTTATCGTTGATGGTAAAAATTATGAGGCTGAAGAGGGCTCACTGCTGATCGATCTTCTGATAAAAGAGCAGATCAAAGTACCCTATTTTTGTTACCATGAAGCCCTTGGTGCAGATGGGAACTGTAGAATGTGTATGGTCGAGATCGCAGGACAAAAACGTCCACAGATCGCTTGTGACACTCTGGTCAAGCCGGATATGGAGGTCTCTTCCAAAAGTGAAAAGATCGAAAAAGTTCACACCGATATCTTGGAACTTGAACTTATCAACCACCCTGTAGACTGCCCGACTTGTGATCAAGCGGGAGAATGTTCACTGCAAGATTTTTATATGGACTATGGTCTGCATGAGAGTAAGGTGAGGATAGAAGAGAAAGTCAAACATGACAAACATGTAGACTTGGGTGCCAATGTCATGTTAGATCAGGAACGTTGTGTGCTCTGCGCACGTTGTACCCGTTTTACTGATAAGATTACCCATACTCATGAGCTCGGCATCATTGGACGCGGAGACGAGGCGAAGGTGAGTACTATGCCCGGACGTAAACTGCACAACCCATATGCCATGAACCTCGTTGACATCTGTCCGGTTGGTGCTTTGACGAGTAAAGATTTCAGGTTCAAGCAGCGGGTCTGGTTTTTAGAGACGGCCAACTCTGTCTGTCATGGCTGTGCCAAAGGGTGTAATATCTACATAGACCATCACAAGATCAAGTATGAAGATGATATGATCTACCGTTTTAGACCCAGACGCAACGATGCGGTCAATGGTTTTTTTATCTGTGACGCGGGGCGTTTGAGTTACAAGCTTTTACAAAACAACCGCCAGACAATGATACGTCACAAAGATGAGATAATCTCTGAAGAAAAAAGTATCGCACTTTACCAATCCCTGCTAAAACAGTATAAAAACAGTATCACCGTAGTGATCGATGCGAACTTGTATAACGAAGAGATAGAAGCCTTGGTGGATTATGCTCAAAGGATCGGTGCTGAGGTCTGTGCTCCTTTGGAGTGTTATGATGATACCGAGTTTGCAGACACTATGTTGAAAAGTGCCAAACGTGCAGCCAACTATGAGAAAGTTGTTAAGATGGGTCTTGATAGAACGATGCCTAAAACATCAGGTCTCATCATCAACTTTAATCATACCGAGACCTTTTATGCTGAGATGCAGATCGATTTTAGTACCCATCAGCGACCTAATGCCAGTTTTATCTTGCCGATTGCTGCTTATAGTGAGCAGAGCGGGAGCTTGACCAATGAAGATGGCTTAGTGCAGATGTGTGAGAAAGCGGTTCATAAAAACAGCCCATCACCAACACTGCGTGAGTGGTTGCAGAAGGTGGGTCTATGAGTACTGCTTCTGTCTTAGTGGCTGTTTTTTCTCTAATCTTGGGAGCACTTTTGGCACTTCTGACTATCCCCGTTCTGGTCTGGCTGGAGCGACGGATCGCGAGTCTGATCCAAGACCGTTTGGGACCGAATCGAACGAATATCTTCGGTTTTCGTCTGGGTGGTGTAGTGCAGTCTTTTGCCGATGTGGTCAAACTGCTTTTAAAAGAGGAGTACTACCCCTCACATATCAAGATGGGGCGTTGGCTCTTTATGTTGGCTCCGGTCATCACCTTCTCGGCAGCACTGCTGGCTTTTATGGTGATCCCTTTTGCAGACACTTTGAACATAGGGGATGAGGCACTCCGTATACAGGCACTGCCTGTCGATTTTGGTGTCTTGTGGTATTTGGCCATAGGTGCTGTGGGTGTTTTAGGTGTGGTCTATGGTGGTTGGCTTTCTCATAACAAGTATGCCTTGCTTGGTGCCGCGCGTGCAGGTTCGATGGTAGTGAGTTATGAACTGCCTTTGGGTCTGAGTGTTTTGGCTCTGGTCGTCACCTATAATACAGTAGACTTTAACGCTATGGTGCAGTGGCAGAGTGGTACCTTTTTTGGCTTTTTGCCGGCTTGGGGTATTTTAGTGCAGCCCTTGGGTGGGATCATCTTGATCATCGCGCTTTTTGCTGAGACCAACCGTAACCCTTTTACGGTGGCAGAGGGTGAGAGTGAGATCGTAGCCGGTTATATGACCGAACATACTGCGATGAAGTTTGCCATGTACTTTATGGGAGAGTATGTCGCGATGAACAGTGCAAGTGCCGTTATCATCACCATGCTTTTTGGAGGGTACCAACTTCCTTGGGTCTCTACTGAGATGTTGTTAACGCACTTTTCGAGTTTTGCTTTAGCTGTTATGGTGGTGTTGCCTGTTTTAGTAGGTATCATCATCAAATGGATGCGTAAAAACAACACTGTCCGTGGCAGTGTCTCTACTGATGGTGGACGTGGTTTTGAGACCAAGGTCTTGAGCAGTGCCTTGATCATAATGACCCTTTTTATAGAGGGTGTTTTTATCTATTTGGGATTTTTTACCGAGAACATCCTGGCCAATACTTTGGCGGTGGCACTCTTTCAGATCATGGTCTTTGTGGTGAAGTTGATGCTCTTTAACATCTTTTTTATCATCATACGCTGGACAGTACCGAGGTTTCGCTACGATCAGGTCCAGCGTTTGGGGTGGTACTATCTCTTGCCATTAGCCCTGCTAAATCTATTGGTGACAGCCATCATCGTTGTAGGAGTCTCTTCATGAGCCAAAAGATCAAGACAGTCAAACGCTATGGCGAACGTTTCCAGGACAAACTCTATCTGCCTGCGATCTATGATGGTGTCAAGGTAACCTTTAAACACCTCTTTGACAATGTGACGGATATGAATGCAGTAGACACTTTGGAGTACCCGGAAGAACAGCCCAAAGATATCAGTGAACGTTATCGTGGACTGCACCGTTTGACCCATCGTGAAGATGGCAGTGAAGCCTGTGTCGCCTGTTTTATGTGTGCCACGGCGTGTCCGTCGAACTGTATTTTTATAGAAGCTGAAGAGCGTGAGGATGGTGTGGATGAGAAACGCCCTAAAAGCTTTTTCATCGACACCTTAGAGTGTGTCTTTTGTGGCTATTGTGTAGAGGCCTGTCCCTGTGACGCCATTAGAATGGACACAGGAATCTTCTCTTTGACGGGTAACAGTCGTGAGGATTTTGTGATGGGTAAAGAGCAGTTGCTCTCTCACAAAGGTGCATTTGGAGAGGAGAACAGTCGTGCTAGAACTTAGTCTTTTTGTTATTTTGGCCCTTTTTATAGTGGGTGGTGCTGTCGCGACTATCACAAACCGACAACCCCTTTTTAGTGCCTTTGGCTTTTTAGTGAGTATGTTGGCGATGGCGGGCGTATTTGGACTTTTAGAAAACCAATTTTTGGCCCTTGCTCAGATCATGGTCTCTGTGGGCGCGGTAGTGGTCTTAAATATCTTAAGTATTATGACTGTTAATGCTAAAGAGGAGAACTTGCCTAAAGAGCTCCATAAATACCGATGGATCCTTTTGAGTGCTGTTTTGGTCTCTCCTGTGACCTTTCTGATCTACAAAAGTATGTCCATGGCTTACCAACACTTTAGCAGACTCGAAACAGTGAGCACCAAAGTGATGGGTGAAAGACTCTTTAGTGCGTGGGTACTCCCTTTTGAGATCGTCTCTATCTTGCTGTTAACAGCTATGGTGGGTGCGATAGTGATCGCACGTAAAAAAGATGTGATAGCAAAGGAAACACGATGACACCTGAACCTTTTTTCTTTTTGGCCGCGCTTCTTTTTAGTATTGCCCTGGTTGGTGTGGTAAGCCGTCGTAACCTTTTTGTGATCTATATGTCCATAGAACTGATGTTGACATCAACCTCTCTGGTCTTGGTCATCTTTTCCAAGGTTTTAGGCAGTGCTGATGGCTCCGTGATGGCACTCTTGATGATCGCCGTCATCGCAGCGGAAGCGGCACTTTTCTTGGCTATGATCATTCACCTTTATCGTCGTAACAGAACCTTGGACAGTGAGATGTGTGACGAGTTGAAACAGGAGGCCAATAATGCTTAGTCTTATCGTGGTGTTGCCTTTTCTTTCAGCACTTTTTTTGGGAGGCCTCTACTTAAGCCGTCCACAACTGCAAAACAGTTTCATCTACACCGCAGTTGGGATCGCTTCACCAGCCATAAGCGCCATACTCTCATTTGTGGTGCTTCTTCGTATGTTTGCAGATGGAAA
>WGDB01000147.1 GCA_015493495.1 Helicobacteraceae bacterium
ACGGTCTCTGCTGTGGATATACCTGATTTTTCAGATGTAAAAAATTTAAAAAACATGTTCAATAACTGTACGTTGGCTGATCCAGATACAAGCGCCTGGGACATCTCCAACATTGAAAACCTCTCTTATATGTTCCGTGATGCCACTAGTGCCAATCCTAATGTTGGAAGTTGGAATACAGCTAACGTGACCAATATGCGTGGTATGTTTCGTGGTGCGACATCGGCCGATCCAGATGTCAGTAGTTGGAATACAGCTAATGTAGAAGACTTTTTTGTCATGTTCTTTGGTGCAACCAATGCGCAACCTGTTACGGCGACAAGTGGTAATATATGGAACACCTCAAGTGCTACTAATATGGGTTCTATGTTTAGAAATGCAACAAATGCCAATCCTGATGTGAGTCAATGGGATACTTCGAGTGTAACAAAAATGAGTGGTATGTTTAGAAATGCAACAAATGCCAATCCTAATGTTACAAACTGGGATACTTCAAGTGTAAACAACATGAGTCGTATCTTTCAAAATGCCACTAATGCTAATCCTGATGTTACAAACTGGAATACTTCACAGGTGAGTAATATTGGTTCTATGTTTAGAAATGCCACTTTATTTGACCGTAATATGAGTGGGTGGGATGTGAGTAGTGTTACAGCTGCAGGAAACTTTTTACTGGGGGTCCAGCTGACTCAGGCCAATTATGATGCATTGCTCGCTTCTTGGGGAAGTCAAGCGGTACAAAATGGGGTTACTTTTCATGCTGGAACCAGTCAGTACTGTTCTGGGGAAGGTGGGCGTAATGTCCTTCTGGCAAACTCTTGGAGCATTACAGATGGTGGTAGAAATTGTGGAGGGGTCTGTGCCTCAGCTGAAGGAACCTTGACTGCAGATCATTGGACGACGATCAGTTTTCCCTGTGCTACCGGAGCAAATGGTATCGAAGCTCTGATTGGTACCGCCATAGGTGGTACTTATGGAGACAATGACAACTGGGTAGTGTATGAACAGAGTGGAGACTACACCGGTACCAGTGATAGTATGGTATTGTTGGCTGCTTCTGATACTGTAGAACCCGCAAAAGGTTACTGGATCATTTCTGACCATAATACTACATGGCATATAGATGGTGCATTGAGTGGACTCAGCTATACACCAACTGTCACCGCTTCAAGTCTTGGTATCTCTTCTCCTAATTTTGATTATGTACATCTAAGAGACCTTCCTGACACAGCTGCTGATGAGCAAAAACTACTTTTAGGCAACCCTTTTCCTCATGATATTAATCTATCCGATATCTATTTTTCAGGAGCAGGTGCGGCCTTCAGTCCAATGGATGGCAACGCCAACAATGATCCTTATGTCAATGATGTCGTGTATACCTATGATCATGTGGGTGATGATCAGAGTGCTTATCAGGCGATCTCTACAAGTACACCAGGGTTTGACAAAGTCATTCATCAGCAAGGTTTTTGGCTGCGTCTTAAACCAGGGGCAGTTGATACCAACAGATTAACGTTCCCACAAGTAAAATGATGTGACTTAAAAGTAGTCATATAAATCTTTAGTGTCATAAGTTGTATTTGTACTATGGGTAAGTTATACTTTCAAAAAAGGAATTAAAAATGGCAAGAGCAGAAGCACGACATATATTAGTAGATAGTGAAGAGAAGTGTCTGGACTTAAAAAAGCAGATAGAAGAGGGTGCAAAGTTTGAGACCATAGCACAAGCACACTCTACATGTCCTTCAAGCCGTGATGGTGGAAACCTTGGCGAGTTTGGTCCGGGACAGATGGTGCCAGAGTTTGACAAGGCAGTATTTTCTTCAGATGTAGGTGAAGTTGTTGGTCCTATTAAAACACAGTTTGGATGGCATTTACTGGAAGTTACTAAGCGCGTATAGGTACAACTTTGTAAAACCTGATCTTTTTTAAGAGATCAAGAGTGTAAAGAGAGAGGTTTCTCTCTTTACATCTATAATGCCTCTTCTCCATATCTTCTCTTGTAGTATTTTATAACACCAATTTTTATCATATCGTTAAAGATAAACCATATCGTGACATAACCCCATAAAAAAAGTGCCCACTGCCAATTGATGCGCGGGATAAGTCCAAAACTGTAAAGCCCGATCGCAGTTCCTGCCAGAGCAGTGAGTAGAGAGGCCGTGACCAGTGGCCATGACGGATAAGGCTTTTTAAAGAACCAGTCAGAGATCCTTGTGTTGAAGATGGTGTAGTGACCGGCGATGATGAGTTTCACAAAGAAGAGGGTCTGTACAAACCCAAGGAACGACTTGTCATC
>WGDB01000148.1 GCA_015493495.1 Helicobacteraceae bacterium
AACGGTCAAAAAAGCAGCACCAGAAGCCTTCGACTACGATACCGAACTCTTTGAGGCCCTCCGCGCCCTCCGTCACGAGATCGCCCAAGAGAGCAATGTCCCGGCCTACATTGTCTTTGGAGACAAAACGCTTAAAGAGATGGCGGCTAAAAACCCACAAAGCAGAGAGGAGATGCTTCAGGTCGGTGGCATAGGTGAGGTAAAGTTTGAGCGTTATGGAGAAAAGTTTTTGACACTACTGCAGCAGTAGGTATTTACCCAGTATATACTTTATGCTATAATAATTGAAGGAAATCTCTCAAGCATTAATCATGTTTAAGATGAGAAAGGGCAGTTATGCTTGTTGTTTGGAATGAAGAGAAAAACAGGTTGCTTAAAGAGACTAGAGGTATCTCTTTTGAAGAGGTGGAAGTTGCTATACTCAGTGACAATATTTTGGATATTATTCCCCATCATAATAAAGAGAAGTACCCCAATCAAGAGCTTATGGTTATTAGGTTTAATAACTACATCTATTATGTTCCTTTTGTTCTTAATGAGGAAGAGATTTTTTTAAAAAGCATTATACCAAGCCGAAAATTGACAAAAACGTATTTAAAGGAGTCCTGATGTATACCAAAGAAGAGTTAGAGATTGTTGAGTATATTGAAAATACCAATCCTCAAAGCGTACCTGACAAAGATCAAAAGATTCAAGTACTGAAAAATGCAGTATCACAAAAATACAACAAAAGAAAAGCGATCAACATCAAAGTTTTAGAAAGTGATCTTGAACGTATTAAAGCTATAGCACTTCAAGAAGGAATGCCATATCAAACTTTGATCAATTCAGTATTACACAAATTTGTGACGCACCAATATCAAGAGACGAAAAATGCTAGCTAAGACTCTCTACTTTTAATATACTCTATAACCTCTTGATCGTTACCTCTGAAGACAACAGGGATAGGACTCTTCTCTATCTGGTAGTCATACATAGGGTCGTAGTAGTCTGTGAGTAGACTCTCTACCCAGACTTTATGGGCTTCAAGGTCTCCACTGTGTTTCTGCTCTTCAAAGGCATCCGCAAAGACTTGTTTAAGATGCAGGTAGCGTTCACTGCCTAAGCGTTTTTTAATACGGTCAAAGGCGCCGTTGATATCATCTGCCCATTTTTGGGCACCTGCTTCTGCAAAACTCTTTTCATAGTTTCTTAAGGCCTCTTCCACATACTCATAATGAGTGATCTCAGTACGTTTTTCTATGCCTGTCTCAAGAATGATCAGCTCACCCTTCTCAAAATTACTATAAATAGGTTTAGGGATGTGAACCCATCCGATGTTATGGCTTTCATGTTCAATTACAAGGTTTTTATGATTTTTGGCATCAAACTGTATAAGTTGGTAGGCGAGGGCATCTTCAAAGTTTATCTGTGTAGGCTGAGGGGTGATGAAACGGCCAAAAGAGGAGCCTCTGTGGTTCGCAAGACCTTCCAAGTCGATGGCGTTGTCTAAAAACGGCAGTAAGAGTGTCTTACCTGAGCCAGTACGCCCTCCGATGATGAGGGTATGGGTCTTTGCTGTTATAGCCTCAGCCTCTGTGCTCAAAAAGTTGCGAAAGGCTTTATAGCCACCTTTTAAACGGGTGATGTTGATACCTGCATCAGCGAGCCATTGTTGAGAGATGCCGGAGCGTTGCCCTCCACGAAAACAGTAGAGGTAGGCATCTGGATGCTCTGCAATGTAGGCTTTCCAGGCTTGAAGACGTGCCTCTTTACTCTCACCTTGAACCAGTTGATTCCCAAGTCTAATTGCGGCTGCATTGCCTTCGTTTTTATACTTTATACCCACCAAACGGCGCTCTTCATCGTCCATAAGCGGTAGGTTGACAGAGGTAGGAAAGGCACCTTTTTCAAACTCTACAGGGGCGCGAACGTCGATGAGGGGGCGGTTTTCTAAAACGATCTTTCGAAAATCTTCAGTTAGTGGAAGGGACACCTTAGACAACTTCTATAAGATGGGTACCACGTTTGGTGGTGTGCCCGATAGGAGAGAGGTCCAGTCCTACGTTTTTAGTGATCTCTAAAAAAGCTTCTACACTATCTTTACGTACAGCACAAAGCAGTCCTCCGGAGGTCTGAGCATCACACAGGATGTCTTGCTGTTCTGCTGTCATGGGACCAAGAAGGTGGCCATAACTCTGGAAGTTACGACGGGTACCGCCGGGTACACACTCCATAGCCAAATACTTT
Organism: Helicobacteraceae bacterium; assembly: GCA_015493495.1. Lineage (GTDB taxonomy): Bacteria > Campylobacterota > Campylobacteria > Campylobacterales > Sulfurimonadaceae > Sulfonitrofixus. Next base: position 2,230 of record WGDB01000148.1, read on the forward strand.
TTTACATTTTTAAGCGTAGGAACACTGTTATAGTTTATAACAGCAGAGATGTTACTGCCTTCACAGATCTCAGAGAGGTGACCCATGAGCCCAAAGCCTGTGACATCAGTAATAGCAGTGACCCCTTCAAGCTGAGAGATCTCTGCGCCAACCTTGTTAAGCGTACACATTGCTTCGACAGCAACATCAATATCACCATCAGCGATCTTGCCCTGCTTTTGTGCAGTCGTCAAGATACCTATGCCTAATGGCTTGGTCAAAAAGAGTTCACAGTCAGCTTCTGCTGTATCGTTACGTTTGAGGTTTTTGTTATCAGCAATACCCGTAACGGCCAGACCAAAAATAGGTTCAGGTGAGTCTATACTGTGTCCACCTGCAAGCGGGATCCCTGCCTCTTCACAAACCGCGCGACCACCCTCTATGACAGCACTGCCGATCTCAGGAGAGAGTTTGTCAATAGGCCAGCCAAAGATCGAGATAGCCATCAGCGGTTTACCACCCATAGCGTAGATATCACTGATGGCATTGGTCGCCGCAATGCGTCCAAAGGTAAAAGGATCATCTACAATCGGCATAAAAAAGTCTGTGGTACTCAAGACTGAAGTACCATTTCCGAGGTCAAAAGCAGCAGCATCATCTTTAGTGTCGTTACCTACCAAAAGGTCAGGGTAGCTTATTTTGGTGCGAGAACTTTTTAAGATGTCATCCAAAAGTGCCGGTGCGATCTTACAGCCACAACCTGCGCCGTGAGAGTACTGTGTGAGTTTTACTTTTTCCATAGTTTTGTCCTGATAGTTGAGACCACAAAGGGTCGAAATTAATTGAACCCTCTGAGCAAATCAGATGTTCTCAGCAGCAAGAGAAATATGCTAGCGTGAGGCGAAAGTACGTAGGAGCTACTGGTAGCTTCAAGTACTTTCAACGAAGCGATAGTGTGTTTCTCTTGTTGCCCTTCGGGAGGGCTTTACAGAAGCAATCTTGCACAAAATTTTTCATCGTCGTAGCTTTGGCTATGACTCAAAAAAAGTTTTGCACAATCTTACCTCTGTAAAGCCCTCTGAGAATTTTTGATTTGTTCAGAGGGTTCAAGAGTGAATGATAGTCCGATTTGACTAAAAGCGGACTTTAGAGCGAAGAGATGTTATGATTCAACTTCTTAAAAAAGGCAAAGCTATGCAAAAAACAGTGATCGATATTCCTCACTATAAAACTCTGAGTATAAAACATATCGTTTTAGACTATAACGGTACTTTAGCCAAAGATGGTGTCTTGACTGATGCGGTAACACGCCTCTTGCCCCAACTGAGTGAGCAGTATGAGGTACATGTTATCACGGCAGACACCTTTGGAAGTGTTCATAAACAGGTAGCTGGCTTTAACGTGAGTGTTAAAGTGATAAGCAGTGATGACCATACAGCAGAGAAGGCTGACTATGTTGCGACACTGGGATCTGAGACCTGTGTTGCTGTGGGTAACGGGAACAATGATCAAGCGATGTTAAGACGTGCTGTTTTAGGGATAGCACTTTTAGGCGATGAAGGGTGTGCAACTGAGACCTTGTTGGCCAGTGACATCTGTTGTAAGTCTATAGAGGACGCCTTGGAACTCTGTCTCAACACCAAACGACTTATCGCAACACTGCGTGCGTAATCAGCAAGTATTTTTATATTATAATTTCGTCAGTTAGATAAAAGGATACCTTCCATGAAAAAATTATTGATACTCGTTACACTCTTGATCTTAGCAGTTGGTGGTTATGTGGCTTATAACAAAGCTTCTAAATTTTTACCATTTTTAGGACAGTTGACACAAGAACACGTTGGTGTGGAAAAAGACCTTCAAGAGCGTGCCCAGAAGTCTGCACATTTTGTCGGCTCTAAAGCTTGTGTAGAGTGTCATAAGGAGAAACATAGTGCATGGAGCCATTCGGGTCACCCTAAGATGATCCAAGACATTAAAAAAGATCCTGCTGTTGTGGTCGCAGACTTTTCTAAGCTTCCAGACGATGCAAACTTCATGTTAAAAGATGCTATCTATACCGTTGGTGGCAAGTTCAAACAGCGTTATATGATGCGTAAAGACATTAATGGCACAGAAGATTATGTCTTAGGGAACTACCAGTGGAATGTGCAGACTAAAAAGTGGCAGAAATTTAAACCATGGAAGTACTGGTACAAAACAGCCTATCCTCACGACAATGAAAAACTCCCTACCTCACGTGCTTGTGACGGTTGTCACTTCACTGGCTTTATGTCAACAGAAAAACGTGTAGAGACGGGGATCGCCTGTGAAGCATGTCATGGCCCTGCTTCTGAACATGTCAAAGATCCCGATTCTCCGGTATATAAAGCCTCTTTGAGTGATCCTGTACGCCAAAATGAGGTCTGTCTACAGTGTCATATGCGTAACCGCGACAAACGTCTGGAAGACCATAACATGAGTACTATCTATGGAGATGCCAGAGACTATCCGTTTGGCTATGAGGCTGGGCGCTCACTGGCGAAGTACAAGATGGTCGCTCCTTTTGTGATGGGTCATGAGACCAAAGAGTTCTATGCCAATGGTGCAGCGAAGAAAAACCGTACCCAGGGTAATGAGTTTGTACACTCTATGAAGGGTAAACATGGAATTACCTGTATAAACTGTCACAACCCGCATACCCTTCAGCCTACTGCTGAGAAGAACACAGGTAATGCACTCTGTATGAAGTGTCACAGCTTTGGCTCACCTATAGGACCACACCAAAATGATCTTGAGGCACATACCCATCATAAAGCAGGTTCTAAAGGTTCTCTTTGTGTTGAGTGTCACATGCCTAAGGTAGGGCGCCATACAGGTAAGTCTCCGCTCACAGTAAGAAGTCACCTCTTTGGCTTTACTACGCCTGATGAGACAACCAACTACAACATGCCTCCAGAGACCAATGCCTGTTTTGCCTGTCATAAAAAAGATCGTGACATGCACACCTTGCAAGATGACTTAGAGAAGTGGGGTATGGTCAGCTGGGACAAGCGCTAACAGAAGATCAGTGTTTTAATAGCTGCTAAAACTATGGCTCAATGAGAGGCCGTAGATGCCATTATCTGCTATGGGTGTGAGCTTTGTTTGAAATTTCTCTGTAAAGATATAGCTTCCTACCACTCCCAGTATCGCCCCGGCCACTACATCCCGAGTATAGTGGTTCTCCGTATAGACCCGACTCCACGCCACAAATCCTGCTCCAAGATATGCAGGCAGACCATACTCCCAACCATAACGCATCTGTAAAAAGGTTGCCGAAGAGAAGGCTGTGGCACTGTGTCCAGAGGGAAATGAACGGCTGTTTTCACCATTGGGACGTTCAGCATCTATAGTGTACTTGAGTGCAAAAGTGGTTGCCAAAGTGGTAGAGAGTCCTAGAGAGAACTGCAGTGCGCCCTGAGTATCACCTTCATAAGCAGTTTTTGCGTAAGCAGTGGCCGGCAGGAACAAGACCATGACATCACCGGCATGTTCTATGGTGTTATAACGATCTGCGTGGAGACTCAGGCTGAACAAAAGTAAAAAGAGAGGTATACGTCTTTTAAACATCTCAGCTCTTAACTATTAGCGAACAGGTTAATGCTTCATCTACAAGCACTTTGGCGACCTCACGTTTACCATCGACGATCACACTTATAGGAAGGTCTTTAAGGGCCTCTTTTTCCTCAAGACTGCTGACTTTGACAATGAGGTTGATGTTAGGAGCGTGGTTAAGAACCGCTTGACAAATGGCACGCTTTTTCTCCAAGTTTTCAAGGGTGACGATAACTGCTGAGGCAGATTCAACTTCAAGAGCATCCAAGATAGAAGGCTTGGAGATATCTGCCCAATAGATCTCTTCCTCTTTAGCAAGACCCTGACGGACATGTTTCATAGAGTAGTCCACAATGACATATTTCACCCCACGGTTATGGAGTTTGTCTACAACAAAACGCCCTACGACACTGTACCCACAAATGACTACATGGTTTGTTCGTCCTCCTTTTTTTTGGAGGATGACCTTACCTAAGGTTTGTGACTTTGAAAAGATCTTGTTGGTAATGGTACCGATCTTGGTGATGAGAAAAGGGGTGATGATCATGGAGAGGACCACTACCAACACCAAAAATTGTATTAGTTCGCTATCCATTAGTTTACTACTGCTTGCCAAGGCAAAAACAGCAAATGAGAATTCACCTACTTGAGAGAGGGCAAGTGCTGTTTTGAGTGAGGTTCTGCGTGTAGAGGTCAAACGCATGACGGTAAAGATGATAAGCATCTTAGCCACCAGAACCAGAAGTAAAACACCTACAATGGAACCGATGTGTTGAGAGAAGTAGACCAAGTCGATCTTCATTCCCACCGTTACAAAAAAGGTTCCCAGCAGGAGGTCTTTAAAGGGAGCGATGTCTGTTTCAACCTTATGATGGTACTTGGTCTCGGCAATGATCATTCCGGCTACAAAAGCACCCAGAGAGTAGGTAAAACCTGCCATATGTGCCGCCATGGAAGCAGCAAAGACGATGACAAGGACAGAGCCCATAAAGAGTTCCTCTTCCATGGAGTTGGCTGAGAAGTGCAGTAGCCAGGTCATGATATGTTTACCAATAGTAAAGAGCAGTCCCACCAGTAAAACAGCACTCCAAGTTGTTTGAAACAAGATCTCAGAGACAGAGGCATCCTCTACACTCAAAAAACCGATAAGCAGTAAAATAGGGATCACCGCGATATCTTGAAAGATCAAGATACCCATAGAACGTTGCCCATAAGGGAGGTGGATCTCTTTTGAGGTCTTTAAAAAGGTAAGCACAACCGCTGTTGAGGAGAGAGAAAAAGCGAGAGAGATGATGACACTCGCAATGTTGGGCACCTCGAACAGATAATGGCTGACACCATAAAAGAGCAGGGCCGTCATACCGACTTGCATGAGACCATTGCCAAAGACATCCATCTTCATACTGTTAAGTTTTTGCAGCGAGATCTCAAGTCCGATGGTAAACATCAAAAAAACGATACCAAACTCTCCAACTAACTCCAAAGTGTGCGAGTCGGTCATATGTCGCAGGTCAAAAAGATAGACGATGATGGTACCGGTCATGATATAACCGATGATCTGTGAGATGCCGAAGCGCTTTAAGAGCAGATTGAGGATGACGGAGATCCCAAGGGTGATGATGACGTAGTTTAAAACTTCCATAAAAAGGTTCACTTTTGTTTTTTGTCATTATACCTTCTTTGCTCGTCAGTGTGGGAGTTGTTTGAGGGTTGATATCGTTATAAGCACGCTTTTGCTATAATCGCGCATTAATTAAGGGCTGTTTTTGACTTCAAACCACACTTTGAAGCCTAAAAGCACCGTCTAAAAGGGCATATATATGACAAAATACATCTTTGTAACCGGTGGGGTACTTAGTTCTTTAGGTAAGGGCATCACAGCAGCGAGTGTTGGTACCCTCCTTAAACACGCAGGTAAAGATGTAGGTATGTTAAAGATCGACCCTTATATCAATGTTGACCCTGGTACGATGAGTCCTCTTGAACATGGTGAGGTCTTTGTCACTAAAGATGGTGCTGAGACGGACCTTGATATCGGTAACTATGAACGTTTCTTAGACACCTCGTTTTTGAAAAGCAGTAACTTTACAACGGGTCAGGTCTACTCTTCTGTCATTGAAAAAGAGCGTTCTGGCGGTTATTTGGGTCAGACCATTCAAGTGGTGCCTCACATCGTTGGTGAGATCGTTGATCGTATTAAAAAAGCGGGTGAAGGTCATGACATCCTTGTGGTTGAACTTGGTGGAACAGTAGGGGACATCGAAGGACTTCCATTTATGGAGGCGATTCGTCAGATGAAACATGACGATGAGGTGGCGGGGACATTTTTTATCCATGTTACCTTGATACCTTATATAAAAGCAGCAGGTGAGTACAAGTCGAAACCGACACAACACTCAGTACAAGAACTGCGTCGTATCGGTATCACGCCTCAGATGATCATCGCCCGTAGTGAAAGTGACATGCCAAAGTCTTTTAAAAAGAAGTTGGCGCTCTCTTGTGACGTCAACCAGGACAGTGTCATCTTAGCGCTCGATGCTCCGACTATCTACCAAGTGCCTATCAGCTTTATGCAGCAGAACATCTTGACGCCTATTGCTAAAGAGTTGGACCTTGGAGAGATCGCGCCGGACATGAGCGAGTGGGACACTTTGGTCAAAAAGATCGTTTCACCTGCGAAACGCGTGGTTATCGGTTTTGTTGGAAAGTACCTTGAGCTTAAAGAGTCTTACAAGTCCCTCATAGAGTCACTGATACACTCAGGCGCACACTTGGATACCAAAGTAGAGATCTGCTGGGTTGACAGTGAGCAGATCGAAGAGGTCGGTGCAGTGTCTCTTTTAAGTGACTGTGATGCTGTCTTGGTCGCAGGTGGTTTTGGTAACCGTGGTGTCGAAGGTAAGATCCTGGCTATTGAGTATGCACGTACAAACAACATCCCTTACCTTGGGATCTGTCTGGGTATGCAACTTACTTTAGTAGAGTATGCCCGTAATGTACTTGGTCTTGAAGATGCCAACTCTGTAGAGTTTGATGCAGAGACAAAAAACCCGATGATCTA
>WGDB01000149.1 GCA_015493495.1 Helicobacteraceae bacterium
GTCACTGCCAAGATGTCATGGGGCAGGGCGATGAAAAAGAAGATGACCGTTGCTACGATAGCGATGTAGAAGCTGTAGTGTATGGGGTGGACGACGGTATGGGAGCGTTGAGAGATGAGGGTCAGGATGGCCCAGACTAAGGCGCAGAGAAAAAAGTAGAATTCGGCACCGTTGAAGTGAAGGTTTGAGGCCTTTAACATGACCATGCCTCCTACAAAACCGATTATCAGTCCTATAATCTGCATCTTGGGTGGATGTTTTCTAAAGACCAGAGAGACCAGTATAAAAGTCAGGATGGGAGAAAGGGTAGTAATGATGACACCACCGCTTCCTGCGAAGCCTTTTTGGACACCTATAAAGGCGAAGATCATAAAGAGAACATTTAAGATGGCACTTGGTACAACATAGTAAAGTGTTTTTAGGTCAAGGTGCAGAGGCTTTTTAAAAAAGTAAAGTATGGGTAAAAAGGCGAAGATCATCAAGAAAAAACGCCAGAACGAGACCACCTCTACCGGCAGCTCATAGGTCAAGACCTTTAGTGCAGGCCAGCCTGCACCCCAGAGGAACATGGCAAATATTAGAAGGTAGGTAAAGTAGTTTGAAGGCAATGTTGGCTCTTTTTAGGGTATAGACTATAGTTGTGATTATAGCCAATTGTCAGAGTATTAAGATGAAGCAGAACTAAGGACTAACTCGCCTCGTGATAGGTAAACTCTTCAGAGATCTTGATCTCGCTGCAGGGCTTGATGATACCGTACAGTGCCAACTCCCTGCCACTGATGTGCTTGACGGCAACACCCTCGTGGTTGAGGAAGATGAACATCTCATGCTGATGTTCGCACTTCTTGATGAACTTGGAAAAGATGACATACTTGGCATCTTTTAGCACACTGAAACGTTCTAGAATGCTTTGGAACTTCTCGGCCTCCGTGTTGACCTCTCTGATCTCTAGACAGTCGTCTTGTATAGAGTGAAGTAAGACAGCAGGAAGTTTTGGTACAACTTCATGCAGATTTAGGTATTTGGATATCTCTTGCATAACATACTCCTTTTTGTCACGTGTAATGAACTAGTATAAAGCGTATAGCAACAGAAGCAGTTAAGTGTTGAAGATTAATACAAATATTTTAGCTTCTAAGATTAAAACCCTATAATTAGCAGTAATTAAACCTATCGTCACTCCTGCGTAGGTAGGAGTCCACGAGTTTATGCCTGGAAACATATCTTTGTTATCGTCAAACATTCTTGAGTGATTGAATTCGTTAATCCATCCGAGGGCATTTCCTTTGGTCACCTGTCTCCGCAGTGATGACGGAGCCAAGTTGAGAATACTTTATGAGGAATTTGTATGAAAATAGTTTTTTTGACCTTGCTTCTTTTGACATCGCTTTTCGCCTCTGAAGTGAGAGTTGGTGCCCAAGACACAGATCACTACTTACCACTGCTTAAAGAGAAAAATGTAGCGGTTGTGGTCAACCAATCTTCGATGGTTGATCAAAGACATTTAGTTGACCTTTTGTTACATGAACATATCAGACTCAAACGTATCTTTGCACCGGAACACGGCTTTAGAGGTCATGCTGATGCTGGTGAAAAAGTGAAAGATGGGGTGGATGTCAAGACAAGTCTACCTATTGTATCTTTGTATGGAAAACACAAAAAACCGACCAGAGAAGAGCTAAAAGACATTGATGTTATTGTTTTTGATATTCAGGATGTGGGTGTACGTTTTTACACCTACCTATCAACACTCCACTACATCTTGGAAGCGGCAGCAGAGAATGATGTTCAGGTGATAGTGTTAGACCGTCCAAATCCTAATGCCAGCCGTATAGATGGCCCTGTGTTGCAAAGCAGTCAGCGCTCTTTTGTAGGACTGCATCCTGTGCCTATCCTTTATGGAATGACCATTGGTGAGTACGCCTTGATGATTAACGCAGAAGGGTGGCTAAAGGGGAGTGTTAAGGCTGACTTGCATGTTGTGAAATTACAAAACTATACCCACGACACCTTCTATCATCTCCCTGTAAAACCTTCACCAAACCTGCCTAATGATCTCTCTATTGCACTTTACCCCTCACTGGCACTGTTTGAGGGAACAGAGATCTCTGTGGGTCGTGGCACGGACAAGCAGTTCCAACTTTACGGCGCACCGCTTTATACTAAAAAAACATTCTCGTTTATACCTGTTCCAAAACCTGGTGCCAAATACCCGAAACACCAAGGCCAAGCGTGTTATGGTGTTGACCTAAGCGAGCTTGATGTCAAAAAGGTACATAGCAACACAGAGATGTCATTAACCTACTTGTTAGATGCTTATAAAAACTATGGTGACAAAAAAAAGTTCTTTTTGAAAAACAGGTTCTTTGAGCGCTTGGCAGGTAACACACTGCTTCGAGAGCAGGTTATTTCTAAGAAAAGTGCACAAGAGATCAGAGCGAGTTGGCAAAAAGATCTTGAGGTATTTAAACAGATGAGAAAGAAGTACCTTCTCTACCCATAAAATGGACGCAATACATAAGAGTGTTGCGATAAAATAAACGAATAGAAAATTAGGGAGCACAATGGAGTCAAGTTTTGCCACCATAGACTGGGTTGTCTTTGGCTTGTATTTTGCGGTTCTTTTGGTGAGTTCTGTTTTGTTGAGTCAAACCAAAATAGAGAATTCACGAGACTACTTTGTAGGTGGCAATGCCGTACCGATGTGGGCAGTGGCCATCTCAGTTTTAGCGACGACACAGTCAGCAGCAACTTTTTTGGGTGGGCCGGAGTATGCTTATAAACATGACCTGACCTTTTTAGGCTTTTACCTCTCAGCCTTTTTGGGTGTCCTCTTTGTGGCAAAAGTTCTGATCCCCAGGTTTTATGCTATCAACGCGGTTACGGTGTATGAACTCTTAGAGACACGCTATGGAGTCTCTGCCAAGAAAAATGCTGGCATCATGTTTTTGGTAGGACGACTGTTCGCAAGTGGAGCACGTCTTTACATCGGGGCTTTGGCCATCTCTATGATCTTGTTTATGGACATAGAAGCTGCCCATGTGGCTTTGGCCATCGTTATTTTAGTTGTGGGTGCTTTGGCCTATACCTATTTTGGTGGCGTAAAGTCGGTGATCTACTCTGACATCATTCAGGCCGTGACCTACATCTCAGCCGCTCTGGTAGTACTCTTTTACCTTTACAGCTCGCTCAATGCGGACTTTTCAACGATCATCGCTACACTCTATGATGATAACAAACTCAAAGTGTTCAACTTTAGCTGGGACTTCTCATCTGCCAACAACTTCAACGTCTGGGGACTTCTGAGTGGATGGTTTCTGCTCAACATCGCAGCTTACGGACTCGACCAGGACATGACCCAGCGGGTACTTTCCTGTAAAGATAAAAAAGAGGGAGAAGGCGCTATTGTCATCTCTGTTTTGATGACCATACCTGTTGTGATGATCTTTCTTTTTATAGGTCTGTTGCTGTATCTTTTTTACAACCATCCGGAGTTTTCCAGCATCACTGGCGGGGTCGAGCAGCAGTTTGCCGGTGAAAAGATCACTATCTTGATGTACTATATCTTGCATGAGATGCCTGAAGGACTGCGCGGTCTGGTGACGGTGGGTGCCATCGCTGCAGCGCTTTCGAGTACCAATTCTGTCTTAGGTGCGATGAGCTCTGTGGCCATTGAAGACCTTTATAAGCCATGGAAAGAAGCACGCAGCAGCGTCAGTGCCTACCATTTTGTAAAGGCGGCGCGTGTTGGCGTGTTGGTCTTTGCAGTTTTGTTGGCTGTCATGGCGATGGTCAGTTATTACTGGCAGCGTTACAGTGAGGTCTCTCTGCTCAGTTTTGCTCTAGGTGTGATGGCTTTTGCCTATTCGGGCCTTTTAGGGGTCTATTTTTCGGCTATATTTACAAAACGCGGCAGTGAAAAAACAGTACTGTATGCGCTGATAGGCGGTTTTGTGACCGTACTGTTTTTACAGCCCTATATTTTAGGATCGATGTTGGATTATAACCTTGGTTTTGCTTGGCAGATCGTTATAGGGACCGTTGTCTCTTTTATGATCATGCAGCTGGGCGCAACTGCTAAAAAAGAAGAGAGATCATGAACAAAAAACCTATGTTAAGACTTACAGAACGTTACATCGGGATTATGTCGGGTACAAGTATAGACAGTGTGGATGTGGCGCTCTGCACCATTGATACCAATCGTTGTAAGTTGGTAGCAGCCTTGGACTATCCCTTCGATCCGCAACTTAAAGAAGAGATCCTTTTGATGATCAACGGTGAGACAACCTTGAAGCAGGTTGGTACGTTAAACCAACGTCTGGGACAGCTCTTTAGTGATGCAGTCAATGCTCTTTTAAAACAAGAAAATATGAAACCCGGGAGTGTGAAGGCCATAGGCTCTCATGGCCAGACGCTGTGGCACAACCCTGAAGGAGAACACCCTTTCTCTCTACAGTTAGGTGATGCAAGCCTGATCGCGGCTGAGACCGGTATCGATGTGGTCAGCGATTTCAGAAGTAAAGAGATCGCACTTGGTGGTCAGGGTGCTCCTTTTGCGCCTGTCTTTCATCAATTTCTTTTTGGTGGTGAAAAGGGACGTACGGGTGTCCTTAACATTGGCGGCATGGCAAACCTTTCGGTTTTGGGTGAAGAGCTGATCGGTTTTGACACAGGCCCTGGTAATGCTTTGATGGACTTATGGGTACATAAACATCAAGAGGTTGCCTTTGACAAAGACGGAACCTGGGCAAAAGCCGGAAAAGTTGACCAAGCCTTGCTTGATGAACTTTTGGCAGAACCATACTTTCAAAAAAAGGCCCCTAAAAGTACTGGACGAGAGCTTTTTAACATCTTATGGTTGGGAAAAATACTGCGCAGTCATAGAGCCGTCTCCTCTGAAAATGTACAGGCAACACTTTTGGCTTTAACAGTAGTCTCTATTGTTCGTGAGGTAAAGCGTTATGGTATAGAGACACTTCTGGTCTGTGGGGGAGGGGTACATAACAGCTACCTGATGCAGCAGCTTCAAAACGCAGATAGCAGTGTATCGGTGAAAAGTACGGATGCTTTGGGTGTAAGCAGTGAGCAGATGGAGGCGATGATCTTTGCGTGGTTGGCATATAAACGTGTCCATAGAGAAGAGGTCGCACTCAGCAGTGTGACCGGGGCGAGACGTAATGGTATTTTAGGAGGTATTTATGCAAGAGATTAGACGTTGGTTGGATGAGACATCTTTTAAGAGTTTCAGTATGGAGGTTGCTTCAGAAGATGCCAGTTTCAGGCGCTATTTTCGTCTTAAAAAGGGTGATGAACATTATATTGTGATGGATGCTTCTTTGGAAAAGAGCTCACTGGCGCCTTTTGTAGGTGTGACCGAGCGCCTGTTGGCAGTGGGTGTTCACGCCCCTCGTATCTTGATGGCAAACCTAGAGGCCGGTTTTTTGGTTTTAGAAGATCTGGGCAGTGTACAGCTTTTGGACATCTTGCAAGAGAAGAACTACCTGAACTTCTACTCACTTGCACTTGAAGAGATCTTAAAGATGCAGCAGGCTGAGGCCTCAGGTTTGCCGTTATATGACAAAGCATTTCTTACCTTTGAGATGGAGCTGATGCAGACATGGTTTTTAGAACAGTATGTTGCTCTTGATCTTAGCAGTGAAGACCAAGAACTTGTTAGAGCGTCTTTAAGTATGATAAGTGATGTGGTCTTGGAACAGCCACAAGGTTACTTTGTGCACAGGGACTTTCACTCTCGAAATATTATGGTGCGAGAGGATGGCGTTTTAGGTGTCATTGACTATCAAGATGCCATGCGAGGGAGTATCACCTACGACCTGGTCTCTCTGCTTCGTGATCTTTACATAGAGCTGCCAACACCTTTGGTAGAACAGTTACTCCTTGCCTTTAGAGACATTGTCGCTGCTGATGTGGATGATGCGACTTTTATACGCTGGTTTGACTTTATGGGACTGCAGAGACACATCAAGGTCCTTGGTATCTTTGCACGACTCTATCTGCGTGATGGAAAAGATGGCTATCTTAAAGATCTGCCGTTGACACTCAAATATACCTTGGAAGTCTCTGCCAAATACCCTGAGACACAGGCGCTGCATGAACTGCTTATGAGAGTTGAATTGCCATGAAAGCGATGATACTGGCTGCCGGTCTGGGCAACCGCATGCGTCCCTTGACCGACCACACACCAAAACCGCTTTTAGAGGTGAACAACAAACCTTTGATCGTCTACCATATCGAAAAACTGGCAAAGGCCGGTTTTGAAGAGATCATCATCAACATCGCCCATTTGGGACATATGATCCCTGAGGCTCTGGGTGATGGAAGTCAGTGGCATATTAAGATCACCTACTCAGATGAGCAGGAAGAGGGGGCTTTGGAGAGTGCCGGCGGTATTATCAAGGCACTGCCTCTCTTGGGTGACAAGCCTTTTTTAGTTGTTAATGGAGATGTCTGGTGTGATTATGAATTTGACAGTAAGTTTGATCTTAAAGATGATCTGGCCTATCTTATTTTAGTTGACAACCCTGATCATAATACCAAAGGTGACTTTGCGCTTGAGAAGAATGGTATTGAAAATGAAGGTGATGTCAAATATACCTTTTCTGGCATCGGTTATTACAGTCCCAGACTTTTTGAGCACTGCGCTTATGGCAGGGCTGCATTGGCACCGCTTTTGCGTGAGACGATAGCTTTGGGTAAAGTAAGTGGCAGCCTGTACCAAGGGATATGGAGAGACATAGGAACACCTGAACGTCTAAATGCTCTTAAGACTTTGCTCAATTCACAGTAGTTTGATAAGATACGTACTAAATAAAAGGAAAAAAAATGATAAATGTAGATTTTGATAAAGAGCGTGGCATTGCGACATTGGCACCGACTGAGACACTCCACAGTGATGACTTTGCCAAACTGGCGGAGATGATAGACCCTTATATTGCTGAACACGGCAAGATTAAAGGGCTTATTATTTATACAGAGTTTTTTCCTGGATGGGATGACTTCTCTTCTATGATCACGCATATGAAGTTTGTCAATGCCCATCATAAACATATACAAAAGGTTGCTTTAGTCTCAGATGCTACTATTTTGGACTTTACGGCAAACATCGCCAACCACTTTGTCAATGCAGAGATCGCCTCTTTTGATTACAAAGATCTTGATGCTGCCAAACAGTGGATGTCTCTCTAAGTGAAAAGCATACTTTTTGCACTGGTTCTTTTTACTACCTCACTCTTTGCTGAGAACCATGAGCTAAAAGAGGCCATCGTCAAGATCTTTACGGTCTCCAAGGTCCCAAATTATGCGACACCATGGAACAGCAGTACCAGACGTTCTCACGCCTCCGGAGCGATCATAGCCGGGCATCGTATCTTGACCAATGCACATGTCGTGGCCAACGAGACCTTTATAGAGGTGAAGCGTTATGGTGAGACCAAACGTTATGAAGCCAAGGTGGAGTTTGTCTCTCATCAGGCCGATTTGGCCCTTTTAAAGGTTGATGATGAGACATTTTTTGAGGGCGTGACACCCTTGAAGTTTGATGGCCTTCCCGAGATACAGCAGAAGGTGTCAGTCTATGGGTTTCCTACAGGCGGAACCAGTCTAAGTGTCAGTACGGGCGTTGTCTCGAGGGTTGAACACACCCGTTATGTGCACTCACGTGAGATCTTTCTTGCGATCCAAGTCGATGCTGCCATTAACCCCGGCAGCAGTGGTGGACCCGCTATTAGCGATGGCAAGATCGTAGGGGTCGTGATGCAGCAGATCCCTAAGTCTCAAAGTATCGGTTATCTGGTGCCTGTTGAGGTGATCAAACATTTTTTAAAAGATGTAGAAGATGGTCACTATGATGGTTATCCCCATCTGGGTATCTCTACTGAGATCATGCGCAGCAGGGCACTTCGCAGTGTCTATAAAATGGATGAAAAGACTCGTGGTGTACTGCTCATCGATCTCTCTGAACGCTCCCCTCTTTATGGGGTCTTAAAAAAAGGGGATGTTCTTTTAAGTATCGATGGCAACAGTATAGAAAATGATGGTACGGTAGCCTTTAGAGACCATCAGTACACATCATACAAATACTATATAGATAAAAAGCAGGTAGGTGAATCAGTCACCATCGCTTACCTGCGTGATGGGAATAGAGGCGAGGTCTCTGTCACGCTTAATCATGTGGCAGATGACCATCTTTTGGTCAATACCATCGCTTATGACAAGGCGCCAAAGTACTTTATATTTGGTGGGTATGTCTTTGCTCCTCTGACACGAAACCGACTGATGCGCAGCAGTTCTGCCCTGCCACAACTTAGAGAGTTGGCAAGTGAATGGGCGACCAATGCCCGTGACGAGGTCGTGATCTTGCTTAAGGTGCTGCCTGCTGAGATCAACCGTGGAGACCACAGTTTCTCTCTGTGGAGTGTTGACACGGTCAACGGTAAGGCCTATAAAGACTTTAAAGAGTTTGTCTCGATCATAGAAGATGCTAAAAGCAAATATATAATTTTAGAAGACAGCGAGGGCGTGATGATCGCTATTGACAGGGAAGCAGCTAAAGCAGTAGAAGAGCAGATCTTAAGACGCTACAGCATCAAGGCCTCTAGTAGACTTTAAAAGCCTACTATTTGGACCTAATGTCCAAACTCATCAGAGATCTCATGACCTACCAGGGTCTCAAGAAGATCTTCCATAGTAACGATTCCCACCCAGCCATTATGATCACTGACAGATGCAATGTGTACCTTAGCTTTGATCATACGGTTGAGCATGTCATCGGCTTTGATCTCTGTATGAATATGGACCAGACGGTTGTCACTACTGTGTTCTTTAATGAGTCTGTTGTCCGGTATGATCCCTACCAGCTTTTTAATGTTCAAAACACCAACAATACGGTCATCTCTTAAAACAGGAAAACGGGTGTAACCACTTTTTTTGAGTTTGTTGATGAGTGTTGTGTTCAGAGGCTCTTCATAGGCTACGGTCAAGACATCTTCTGCTGGTGTCATGATGTCTGCTGCAGTTGTCTCTTGCAAAGAGAGGACACCCAGAAGCATGTCTCTGTCAAAAGCGTCGATGTCACTCTCTTTGGCTTGTTGATGGGTCTCTATAACATGGCGGAGTTCATGACGGTTCAAGAGGTCAGGGAGCTGCTCACCCAAGATATGGTCTAGAACAATACTGATAGGTCCAGCAATAGGATAAAAGAGAAAGATAAGGACCTTAACAAGGTCTGCCACCATAGCACCAATGACCAAGGCATGTCGACTCAAAGCGGCAGCAGGCAAGATCTCACCAAAGATCAAGATCAGTGCAGTTGAGATGACACCCGCCATGACACCTTCACCGACTACACCACCTAGAAAGATGGAGAGTGAGGTGTTGACGGCAGTGTTTCCAAGAAGTAGGGTGACAAGTAGAAGGTTTCCGTTTTTAATGACAGGAAGAACCTTAGCGGCATTTGCATCACCTAGGTCTGATGAACGTTGTACGTCATCGAGACTCAGCCCCATAAGTCCTATAGTCAGACCTGAGAACATCCCTGAAGCAAGGATGAGTGCTATTACAATAATTATGTCCATTTACCCTCTAAAATTTGATTTGCAGCATCATAGCACAAAGTGGTAATTTTTTAGTTAATTGCAACGTACTCAAGGGTATCTTATGAAACAGTGTTGATGATCTCTTCAATGTCGGAGGCCAAAAGAACACCTTCACCCCTGTAGACCATCTCTCTGCGTGGATTGTAGATGAGCATAGTAGGTAACTGTCGGATGCTGTACTGAGACGCCAACTCCTGAGACTCGTCGCAATCTATCATAAGTACAGAGATGTGTTCGTTGTCATCATCAACATCTTCTAACTCACCCTCCAAGGCGTGACAGGGTTCACACCACTCAGATCCAAATTTTAAGATAACATACTGACCTTTTGAAAAGGTCTCGTCAAGTCTGGTGACGATGTTGGTCTCATCTACCTCTATAAATGCCATTATTTTGCTCCTTTTTTAAGACCTAATTTAGTGAGACACTGGGTGAGTTTTAAGGCGTGACGTTCATGTGAACTGCTCAGTGTGGTGATCTCACTCATCATATTCTGAAACGATGGGTCTTCTGTGTGCGCTTTATAACGCTTTTCACTTTTCCAGATCTCGGTGATGTAAAAATAGCTCCTATCATCAAAACGTTGATAAAGCTCAAACTTTTGACAACCACTCTCTGCCAGTGTCACCTCTGCCAAGGTGTTTAACAACTCTTTTAGAGGTGTAATGGACTCCTCTTTGGCATGAAATATCAACTGATTGGCTATGGTCATCAAAGGCCTTTTTTTTAAGAAGAATTTTAACAGAGTGCAGGGGCTAAAAAGATGATATCAATCATGTATTATGGTAGGTGTATTTAACTGGACATACTTCTCAAAAGATTCAAGTTTAACAGGTTTGCTGAAGTAATACCCTTGTCCTTCATCACAATCAGACTTTATCAACCACTCTAACTGTTCACGAGTCTCGACACCTTCTGCGATCACCTTCATACCTAACTGCTTGGAAAAAGAGATCATGGCACTGATAAGTACCTTTTGTCGTTCGTTTTGAAGGTTTTCTAAGTGTAGGTCCATTACAAAACTACGGTCTATTTTAATGGCGTTAAAGGGAAGTTTACTTAAGTAAGAAAATGAGGAGTAGGCCGTTCCAAAGTCATCTAAAGAGGCTGAAATGCCATAACTGTTTAGACGTTTTAAAAGGTACAAGGCACTGGAGAAGTTTTGTATGAGGACACTCTCTGTGATCTCAAGGTCGATGTAGTGGGCAAAACCACTCTCTACGATCATCTCAATGATCTCTTCCATAGATTCGATGTGAGAGAAGGTCCTTGCAGAGATGTTGACAGACAAGGTCATGGGTACTTGGTTGAAATGTTTCCATCGCTCTAAGATATTCAAGGTCTCACTACAGACCCATTTGTCAACATCAATGATGAGATGACTCTCTTCAGCGATAGGGATAAAAGACTCCGGAGAGAGCATCTGTCCATTGTTCTCCCAGCGCAAGAGTACTTCGGCACCAATGATCTTACCGCTTTTGAGGTTGACCTTGGGCTGGAAATAGAGGTCGAGTTCTTTGGCCTTAAGTGCATCGCGGAGTTGTGTCTCTACCTGCAAGTAGTATTGCGCTTTTTTTTCAAGGGTATCGTTGTAGTAGATGATCTGGTTCTTACCCAACTCCTTTGCCTGATACATAGCAAGATCAGCATGACGCAGCAGGTTGGCAGCATTACAACGTACACCGTTTTTACTAAAGGCGACTCCCAGACTTCCTGAAGGAGAAAACTTGTAAGTCTCAAATATAAACTTTTTGCGGATGTTGTCTAGAATCTTGTTGAGAAGGGTCTTCATGTCCGCTTCAGAGGGGAGGCTTTCTAACAAGACAACAAATTCGTCACCTCCAATACGTGCGACTGTGTCACTTTTTCGTACACTCTCTTTAAGACGTTTGGCGATCTCGATCAAAAACTCATCACCGACCTGATGTCCCATAGAGTCATTAATGACCTTAAAGTTGTCCAGATCTATAAAGACGATGGCGATGATGCTCTGATTACGTTCGGCAATATTGATGGCGTGTTCAATGCCCTCTGTGAGGAAGTAGCGGTTAGGAAGCCCTGTAAGTGCGTCATGTGTAGCTAGATAGCGCAGCTCCTCTTCATTTCGCACAAGGGTTGAAATGTCGCTGAAAACACCGATATAATTGGTGAGTTTATGATTGTCATCATAGAGTTTTATGATGCTCAAGGTCTCATGATAGTTGTGTCCATTATAGTGACGGTTGATGAGTTTACCGTTCCATTGGTCATTTTTATGAAGATTATCCCACATCGCTTTATAAAAGTTTTTGTTGTGAAGACCAGACTTTAAGACAGAGGGGGTCTTGCCTATGACCTTGCTTTTTGGATAACCGGTAATAGAAGTGAAGCCGTCATTGACATCTATGATCTTAAGGTCAGAATCTGTGATCATGATACCTTCTGAGGTGTTTTTAAAGATGTTAACGTAGAGCAGGTACTTTTTGGTCCTCTTTTTAACTGTCTCTTCGAGTTCACTGGTGTAGTTTTCTATAAACATAATCACTGGTCTGACCAAGTAGATAGATTCAAGTACCAGAAGCAGCAGTACTGCAAGAAGAATAAAAAGTTGTCTGTTTTGTACTGTGTTGGAGAGTGCGATATTTTTGGACTCGAAGGAGGAGACCACTTGGTCCAAGACGACGATCAGTTTTTCACTGATCTCTGTGAGTTTGGTAAGATTGTCTTGTGTTGGGTACTTGATAAAGTCGTCGGTTACCTTGAAAAAGGTGTTAATAATTTGATGAATACCGAGATGTTTAAGGTAGACCTCTTTAACATCTTCATCATGAAGCTGTTTTTTGATGAATTTGTTATATCTCTTCATCTTCTTGATAGACTGCTGCAGTGCATCAAACGAAACCGGTGTCTTTTTCTCACAATAGTGTGAAGCGTAGAGCATGACACGAACGGTGTACATACGCTGTTTACCACTGAGGTTGATGAGTTTGGAGTTTTTCTCCTGTTCATCAACGAGGATGTTGACAAAAAGGTAGCCAAAAAAGGTAAGCAGTGCCAAAAGGCCGAAGGAGAGAAAAAAGGCACGATAGAGCTGCTTATTATTATATTTCATTATATTCTCATCTTTGTGAGATCATCCTAACAGATTTGAACTAAAAAAGATATTAGAAAGTAAATATGTTGAAAAATAGTTTATAAACAGTAAAAATATATCTAGCTTACCAGTTTTTGACCTTATGTCCTTTGATCGCATAGTAGAGTATAAAAAGATAACAGGGAATGGTGATGATGTATGAAAACTGCATCTCTCCTCCTAAAGCAGTCACCTGTCCAAAGAGAAGTGGCAAAACAGCACCACCAGCAATGGCCATGATAAGCAAAGCAGAACCTTGTGCTGTCAGTTTACCAAGACCTTGAAGTGCCAGAGGCCAAATAGCGGGCCAGACCAGCGCATGAGAGAGACCTAAGAGGGCTACCAGTGCAACAGGGTCAGGTATGGTGGCGATACCACTCCAACCCCAAAGCAGTGTTGAGATACTACTGCTCTGAGCTGAACTAAAAAGGAGGGCTATGATGGTTGTCAACCCACCTAGTGCAGAGAAGGTTAGGGCTTTCTCTTGTGAGAGATACTTAGGGATACCCACAACACCAATGATATAACCGATGACCATAAAGACCATAGTGTAAGAGGTGAGTGCTGTGTAGTTCTCTACATCCAAGTGTTGCCCAAAAAGACCGATGGTGTCACCTGCAACAACCTCGACTCCTACATAAAAGAAAAGCGCTATGGCCCCTAAGATCAGTTGTGGATAGTGGAAGATACTCTGTTTGTCACTCTCTTCAGGTGCATCTTCAAACTCTATTTCAGGCAAAGAAGAGAAGAGGACTAAAAAGATAAGCCCCGTTAATATAATGGCCATTACAAGGTAAGGCATAATGAGCTTGGATGCCAGCAGACTGATATCACTGGCAGTTAAAACCTCTTTTGAAAAGTTACTTAAATCATTAAAGATAAGTGCAGTAAAGACCAGAGGTGCCAAGATACCGGCACTTTTGTTGATAAGTCCCATGACACTGATACGCATCGCAGCACTCTCTGTCGGACCGACTAAGACGATGTAGGGGTTGGAGGCAGTCTGTAAGATGGTCAGACCACTTCCTAGTGTAAAGAGGGCGATAAGAAAGATGACATAGTTGGCACTAAAAGCAGCTGGAATAAAAAGCAGCGCACCTGCGGCCATGATCCCCAGACCGATGGCCATTCCTTTTTTATAACCTGTTTTAGTCAGTATGAACGACATAGGGTAGGCCATAGTTGTGTAGGCAATGTAAAAGGCGAAGGTGACAAAAAGAGCTTGAAAGTCACTCAGGTCGCAGATGAGTTTTAAAAAAGGGATGAGCGAGCCATTAAGCCAGGTCACAAACCCGAAGATAAAAAAGAGTACCCCGATGATGAGCATGGGGATAAGGCTGGAGTGTTTTTGTGTCATAGGTACTACTTCATAGTGGATTTCAAATAGCGGGCCACAGCATCTTGGTCATTGCTGTGAGGCAAGACACTGTGTGCTACGGCTTTGGTCTCACGCAAGGCATTGGAAACGGCGAGAGACATACCGGCAAGTTTAAACATCTCAATGTCGTTTATACTGTCACCAAAGACAGTCACATCACCGAGGTCTCTCTTGAGGTATTCACACACTTTTTGTAAGGCGTGGGCCTTGTCTCCAAGAGGATGGACTATGGTCAAAAAATAGTCACCGGTATAGTTCTCCGGAGAGAGTTTAAAATGGAATGTCTCTCCATAGATAGCTTGTAAATGCTGGGTGAGGGCAACAAGACGATCTTTTGTTGCCATGTAGACCACTTTAAAGGTCCTCTCTTTAGCCGTGACTTTTTCAAACTCCAAGAGTCTTGCATCATCTCTATAGTTAAGCAGAACTTTCTCCTGGGTAGGGGTCTGTGTCAGAGGAAAGTCGAAGGTCTCGTCAAGTTGGTCATTTTTAAGTCCAATCACAAAAGGGTGGATGTTGTCAAATTTTACAGCTTCGTTGATGAGGTCATTAGCGGCATGGGTGTCCAAAAACTTGGCATCAATGATCTTCTTGTCAGGTGTGGCGATAAGGGTACCATCAAGAAGGATCATGGGTGCATTGAAGGTAAGCCCTGTCAACATCTTGGTGGCAGAGTAGAAACTGCGTGCGGTAGCGATGGAGAGTGTTGCTTCTTGAGCTTTTTTGTTCCAGATCTCTTTTGTAAAAGGGCTGACACTCAGATCACTCCGTAAAAAGGTGTGGTCAAGGTCGGTGATGTAGATCTTGTTCAAATGGGTGACTTACTCGGCTGCATTAATAGCAAGAGTTGCCATCTTTTGCATAAAGAGGTTAATGTCCTCACTGGCATCAATAGTTTTCATCAGTTCGGTGATGAAGTAGTTTTGTGTCTTTTCGTCGGCCATGTTAAAGGTGTAGAGCACCCATTCGATGTTAAGAGGGATATTCTCATCATCTTTTTGTATCTCAAAACTGCGATAGAGGTTCACGTCACTGTAGTCAGCAAGAATAATAAGGACGTCCGTATAAAAAGGGTTGACATCGAAACTTACCAACTCTTTAAGTTGTTCGAGTGTAATGGTGACATCCACCTCTTCCATGCCGTTGAGTCCAACGATAAGCGCATCACCGATAATGAGTTGTTCGCCAAGGAAAAAAGGCTTTTTATGGTTGGAGAGGGCATTGGTGTCACAGTAGATGGTGTGTTGGTTAAGTGAACCAAGTTCATCGATTAAGATAGAGTTGAAAAAGCTATAAACAGTGTTGGCTTTCATCTCCATCTCTTGGGCTACGATCTCTTTAGTCTCAGGGTTAATTGTAAATACGTTCAAATTGTGATTCCTTGTATAAATTATAGAAATGTTTGTAGTGTGAATCATAGCAATAAAAGGTATAATTATTCCAAAATTGAACTATTACGCCACCAATTAAATACCCAAAAACTCAAGAGCCCTATAAGAGGTGAGATTCGAGCGAAGAGAGCTGAAGACCTAGCCGCAGCTAAGTCGAAGCTCTATTTGTTTGAAGATTGCCTCTTATAGGGTTCCCCGAAGGGTGATGGTACTTTTGCACATACTCTACGTTAGACAACCTTCACCGTAGCTATGGCTACGCTGAAGAACATCTGCCTTGATTATGCACAAAATTACCCTCATTGAGATTTGGGTATTTAATTGGTGGCGTAATCACTTTGGAGTGAAATGGAAACGATACATACGATCATAGGTGCAGTCAACGGTTTTGTTTGGGGACCGGTGATGTTGATTCTTATCCTGGGTACGGGTCTTTACCTCTCTGTAGGCCTGCGTTTTTTACCAGTTCGGCTGATACCAGAAGGTTTCAGACTCATATGGCAAGGTCGTAAAGAGGGTAAAGAAGAGGGTGAGATCTCTCCCTTTAATGCGCTTATGACCTCACTCTCAGCGACTATCGGTACGGGTAATATCGCAGGTGTGGCAACAGCTATCTTCATGGGTGGCCCCGGTGCGATGTTCTGGATGTGGGTCGCGGCACTTTTGGGGATGGCAACGAAATATGCTGAAGCAGTTTTAGCTGTTAACTATAGAGAACAAGATGAAGAGGGCAACCATGTAGGTGGGCCGATGTTTTACATCAAAAATGGTCTGGGAGAGAAGTGGAAATGGCTGGCGGTCTCTTTTGCTCTTTTTGCTTCCATAGCAGGCTTTGGTATAGGCAACACCATACAAGCCAACTCTGTCTCTGATGTTTTAGAGTCTTCGTTTGGGATTCCAGAACTTTACAGTGGCATCGTTCTGGCCATCTTGGTCGGTATGGTGATCATTGGTGGTATCAAACGTATTGCCCATCTTGCCGGTGCGGTTGTTCCTTTTATGGCCATAGCTTACCTCCTGAGTGGTCTCATCATCATGGCGCTTAACATTACAGAGATACCAGCAGCTATAGAGACCATTGTCATCTCAGCCTTCACTCCAACTGCTGCTATGGGTGGTTTTGCAGGTGCTTCGGTCTGGGCCGCCTTGCAGTTTGGTGTGGCACGAGGGATCTTCTCTAACGAAGCAGGACTCGGTTCCGCACCTATAGCCCACGCTGCAGCCAAGACCAACTCGGCCGTACGTCAAGGTATGGTCGCGATGATGGGTACCTTTATAGACACCATCATCATCTGTAGTATTACGGGTATCGCTATCGTGGTCACGGGTGCTTATACCTCTGGAGAGAGTGGCGCTGCCTTGTCTATGCTCGCCTTTTCAACAGCACTGCCTTATGTAGGTGAATATGTTGTGACTATTGGTCTTGTTGTCTTTGCTTTCACGACGATGGTAGGTTGGAGCTTTTATGGAGAAAAAAGTGTCTATTTCCTTTTTGGACAAAAAGCGATCATCCCTTTTCGTCTTCTTTGGGTTTTAGTCATCCCTTTTGGTTCGATGATGGATCTCAAATTCATCTGGCTACTGGCAGACACCCTTAATGCTTTCATGGCCATACCAAACCTCATAGCGATCGCACTGTTGAGTCCTGTGATCTTTAAACTGACTAAAGCCTATTTTGCAAAAGAGAATGTCTAATGTCCAAATCAACCAACAGCTATTTCAATGCTCTGCTTCCTCAAAACAGTAGCAAGTGGACTGTAGTTTAAAACACTGATGGTTTAGTGGAAACTGTAGATACCTGAGCTGTTTTATGCATCTAACATACTTAAATGTTTTCTATCATGATAAGTCAATGATAGTAATATGCAGTATTTTAAAGCCTTTAAATCAACAGCAGTGTCTTTTTGAAAAACGATTTCTCGATTGCCTTCAAATTCAAATCTATCACTAAAAAGTTCTCTAAAAGTCTCAACTAATCTAGTTTTACAATTAAAGTAGATTGAATACTGATGAGGTTTTGTCTTTTTCCAATCAATTCTTAGAGTGCTTCCATTTTCTGTTATATAGCTTGGTTCATTCCACTTTAATGTCTCTTGCATATTGGTGATTGTACTTTCATCTGTTGCCACCTCATATATAAGCTCTCGTAATTCTAAAAGCCTTTGCCGCATATCAGCAGGGTATGTGTCAAATTTATTTTTTACATCATCATTTTTAAATGGTGTCATTGATCTTTCCTTTAAAGTATTGTGCTCCAAGATGCTATCTATTTAACGTCTCAGTCATATAAAGAGTGAAAATAGCCATGATTCACTGTTAGGTGATGGCTCGACTGCTACGTGTTCGTTTAGCTTTTACTTCATAAACTCTTTTGTCATCTTACTTGTCCAACCATCTGCCCAAGCAAAAGTTTTGTCTTTGTCTTTTGGATAATAAGCTCTTAATATTCCTGTCCAAATCTTACCTCTGGGTGTTCTTAATATATTTTTTTCACCCTCTTTTATCGGTTCACCTGAAGCTAAAAAGTTAATCGTAAATGTTCCATCCTTGTTTGGAACCATATCATCAGAGTTAAGTGCATAATCCATTGTTGCTATATATCCATCAGCATTATAAACAGTAACCGAGAAAAAGCCTTTTTTATCGTAATTCAAGTCAGGTTTATCAAGAGTAACGGAACATCTCTCTTTGGTAGAGTTAAACGAAGAGTAGACTGCATTTGTCCCAGACAATCCACCCCATCCGATTGCAATAACTACCTTTGCTGCCTCTGGGTCTCTTGTCTTTGTTGTACCAAATCCATTTTTAATTACATCTTTTATGGGATGTTTTATGAACGCATTTAGGATCTTATATTTTACTGTGTCAAGAGTTGTTAAGTCATAATTTACAGAAGGGATATAAGGTTCAGATGCGTTGTATGTGATGGAGATATTGTCTTGTGCTTTATGTGCTTTTTCAAACATCTCTTTTTCTGGAAGATCCCTTTGTAATCCTGTTCTTATGATGATAAAAGCATGATGCCCTTCTGTAAGCATAGTCTCATCAAGTTTAATGGTTCCATTACCTGTTAATGTAGTTATTTCACTATGATTTGGATCTAAGACCATAATGTTTTGATACCCATCGTATGGTTTTGTTGTAACAGTTGCACCACCTTTAACATCAAGTATGAACTTTGTATATAGCGTATCACTATTCATTCTGATAACGTCTTGATTGTCAGTATTTGGAAAAACTCTATTGGGTCTAATGAAATTTACTTTATTGTTAGCTTGGGCTAACTCTTTTAGATAGGCTCTAGTAGAATCCGCATGAATAAAATTTTTGTCTGTAACAGTAACACCTCTGTTTTTTTCATCTGATGCATGAACATTTGTAAGCCCTAATACGGCAAAGACGATTGTGATTAGTAATGATTTTTTGAGAGTATTCATTAGTACTGCTCCTGTATTGATTTTGATATGAGATAACAGCTATTTTGAAAAATAGTTTGTTCTGTAGTCTATCAAAATATGTGATATAAAACCCACAATAGCCCAAATAGTTTATAAAACAAACCTGTACTCCTTATTGCCTTGATCTCGTTATTAGATTTTCTTAGTTTTCTGATGTAAAGTTGATATTCAACGCGATTATCTATCTTTAAAATATACTTTGGAGGCAAAAGAATAAGAAGTAGACCAAAGATTATAAATATAATTTAAACTGCATTCATTTTTTCATCACTTCCTGCTCTAGTACGTATATCTTGCTATACCTTCTGAGGTATTTCTAATTTATAATTATTCATACATTTTATTAGCTTTTGGAAATATTCATCATTACTTTCATCATCTGCTGGCGGATTTAATAAATTACATGTTAATGCAGCAATAGATGAACCATCCTCTAGTTCAACCATTAATGCTTCAGTAACATAAGCAATTAATCCTGATTTTACATATAAAGTATCAATTTCATCATGTGTTAATGAATATACTAATCCACAGGCTTTAGCTTTATCATTCCTGAGCAATGTAGCCATTTTTCCAATTCTAAGTTCATATCCATTGGCAACTGCGACTCGTTTATTTCTCGGCTCAACATTTTTACTTTTTAATATTTCTTCATCCATGTATAATCCATAAAAAAACACATCATTTAATCTTTGTATAGAATTGTTCATTAACTTCCTTTAATGCCTTTTAAATATAACTATTTATTATCACACATTCTATAGTCATTCCCCTTAATCATTAAAATGGTGAGAGAAGGAGTGATGCATCAGTTTTAAGAGGTGCTACTCTGAGACTAGAAGAGGTCGGTAACGTGAGAGAGTGTTTTGGCAGTTTCTGGTGCTAAAGCCTTTTTTTGAATGTTGGAACTGCTGAAGATACCCCACTTCTCTATAACTACCAAGCCTTGGTCACTGTGAGGATGCTCGATAGTTCCCATCTCAGTGATAAAACGGCACTCATAAAGTAATGGATGCTCAATACACTCATTAACAAAGGCATTGTCAACAGCTACCTCTTCACCATCGATCAGTGCGATATGTTGTATGGCTGTACGTGTATAACTGTATGAAAAACGCATCTCTTTATACTCTTTACAAGCAGTCTGGACTTTGTTAGTAAACGTAAAGTCGCTATAGGCGTAAAGCTCTGGGTGGGTCATAAGTGATTGGCGTAAGTCTTTCTCCGTGATATCTCTGATGCCCGCCGCATTAAAGGCAAATATGAGAGCAAGTAAGATAAAAAGAAAAAAGAGTGATTTCATAATAACTGCTTACTTAAAGTTTGTTATGGAATTATAAGACAATTGATGTGTTAATAAAATATATATGAGCTGATTTTGTGTATAAATATTAATATAACTTCTGATTGTAACAGTTTGAAGAGATACGTGTTAAGGTGAGCAAAAAAAGTGGTATGATTTCAAAAATCTATCATAGGAGCAACTCTAATGAATAAAAATGAAGAACTTATCGAACAAGCGTGTCAGGTGTGGCATGCATGGTTTGATGACAATGATGACCATGACTACTCAGAGAAAGAGCCTTCTGACATAGAGTACTTCATGGGATGTATGCTTTACAACATGTTTGCATTTGAAAAAGCGATCAGTACAATGAAGACGATGGACATTGGTCTGGACTTTTTAGATGCTACCGGAAACTCTTATGCTGAAGTCAAGGCGCTATTAACGCAGATAGAGACTCAAGATGATTTTGAGAAGATCGACCTGTTGCAAAACCATATTGCCAAGGCTATGAAACGCTACGAAGGTGACCGTATGGCACTTTATCTGGTCAACCGTTTGGCCGGACATATCAACACGTTAGAAGCGATCTATCGTGGTAAAGTAGACCGACGTGATGTCGACTTTGAACGTCTGTCTCAGAAACAGACACCTATTTACAAATAAAGGAGAGTATTGATGTTACAAGCTAACGATGCACTACCTAAAAACCTTCAAGAACTTGCAACAAAGATCACCAGTGTTCAGGCCCTTCCTCTCGGGAGTGAAAATGCTGTTCCTTTTTTAATGATCAAGCTTGGTGTTGAAAATGAAGCGACCATCGCAGAAGGTGGGATCTCTGCTGAGTTTAGAGCCTCCATTTTTAATGTAAAGTTCAAAGAAGAGAACGTGGCACTCTGTTTTGTGCAATTTAGACTTAACGGTTCTGAAAAACATATCTATACGGCGAGTTACGACCTTCATAATGAAAAACACTACAGTGACTGTTTTGACCTCTTGGCTATGGAGAAATATGCCCTGCTGCTTGTAACTGACAATGCGCACGACTTTTTAGAGTTTAAACCGGTATTTAAGGCTGACTTTAATCCTCAGGCAATGATCAATGGTGCCAGAGAACTTGCTACTGACTATGATCCAGGACTATTTTTGGAGGTTTCTCATGCCATTACATCACAGGGTGCTACACAAGCAGATCTGTGGAGATTTTTAGAAGAGATGGCACCGTTTGAAAAGAGTTGGTATGGTGCCATGCAGATGGGTGCGACCGAGATATAATGGGCTTTTTTTCAAAATTTTTTATACCGTATACACCTGTGGTTCAAAACAGCTTTATCAAGATACCTATTTTTAATGAGGTACTTCACTTTCCGCTTCCAGACACCTGGTCTGCAGAACCTACGCTGCGTACACTTGAGGGTGGTAACTTTGTTGTGGAGTTTGAAGCGCCTAATGAGAGCGGTCAGAAGCTAACAGTACAAGGTTTTAACAGTGCCAATGCTGATGCTGAACTTAACGCCAAAAAGCTTATGAAGATGATGGAAGATGAGATGCGAGGACTTAATGCACCACATTTTTACAGCGAGACACTCTTTTCACAGACGCACATGACCCAGCAAAAACTGATCACGATCATGGGCCTTAAAGAACTGCCTGATGAGACAGAATCTTCACAGTTTTCGCTTTACATGATCTTAGAGGGTAAAAAAGACCTCTACATCGTGCAACGTTCATGGAAGGGGAAACCCAACAAAGAGGGCTTTTTAGTTCCTAAAGATGAACTGCATGCATGGCTTGAGGACTTTAAAGAGATCCATCTGGAAGCTTTAGAGACAGCCTGATTTATGGGAGCTTCCAAACGTAACGAAGTAGAATGTGCACGTCAAAAGTGTTATCATTGCTACCGCCCTAAAAGCTCCTGTGTCTGCTCCTGTGTCAAACCTATAGAGACGCAGACTAAGTTTATAGTACTGATGCACCCCAAAGAGTTCCAAAAAGTCAAAAATGGCACAGGACACATGACCCATCTCTCCCTGCCAAACTCTGAACTTTATGTGGGTGTTGATTTTAGGGACCATAATCGGGTAAACACACTTTTAGATGATGATAATAATCTCTGTTACGTACTGTATCCAGGAGAAGAGAGTCATAATCTCAACACGGATCGTATCGTCTTAGAAGAGAAGCAACTGGTCATTTTTATCATAGATGCTACATGGAGTACGGCAGTGAAGCTTCTCAAGGTCTCGACCAACTTACAAAAACTGCCCAAACTCAGTTTCACCCACACCAAAAGTTCACAATTTCAGATCAAGCAGCAACCTGAAAACTACTGCCTCTCGACGATAGAGTCAACACTGACGATTTTGGAACTCTTGCATGAACATCAGATGGAAAAGATCGATACTGCTGCTTTTGAGCACTTTTTGGATCCGTTTCAGGCGATGATCAAGTATCAGATAGGGTGCATTGCTGAATCTAAAAGTGAACATCGTAATGCTGTTCGATTTAAAAAGCGGTAGTTCTTTACTGATATATTGCTTTAAGAACGACAAACTACCTTCGCTCAGACAGTGCCGTTTTCTTCACGCTAAAAAGAGTATTCGCTCGGCCTTGCAGATGCTAGAGCAGAAGAGCAAGCGGTGACGCATTGATTAATTTGAAAGCTGCACGCTTTCATCCCCATTCCAACAAACTCCTAGCACTAACAACTGGAGCCGTAGCAATATAAAGAACGAGGATCTAACTGCTTTAGACTATAAGATCATCACTCTTAACAACAGCGTCTCTCTTTTTTATAAGGTCTACGTCGTTGATGCTACGCATATCAACTTTGTTTCCGAAGCTATAAAAGCAAAGCAGTTGGCTTTTACTCTACACTTCTCATCTCTGACGCGACAGAGAAAAAAAGTTCGGTTCGCCACAGTTATAATGACGAGGAAGTATACGAAGCAGAGAACGTTGAAGCTATCACTGTTTGAATCAATTAATAATTGAGAAGTAGACTTTTGATTAAATCTAAAGTAATGTTATAAAAGTTCTTCTTCCCCGGCGATTTCGCCAAATAAACCAGAAGCATCGACTTGCTGTTCCGCCTTTTTAAACTGTTCATCTTCGACTTTAGCGTACTCTTCTTCAACAAATTCGACAAATTCTTCAATATCGATCTCATCTTTGTAGATCTCTTTGTAGTACATACAGATCTTTATAAACTCATCTGAGACCCCAAAGTCTTTTAGTCTGGTCTCTAGCTTCTCTTCAAGTGTCATCAAGACTCCTTTTTTGCAAAAATATGAAGGTATCCAAAATAGTGGATCAATTTCAGGTTTTTCTCTACATCGATCTTTGATGAGAGCGTAGTTAGGTAGGTTTTAAACCCATCATCATCAAAGTCTTTAAAGTAAGTGGTGTTCTCTGCACGCTCTTTGGTGAAGTAGATGATGTGGTGTGTGTTGGTACTTGTGTCTTTGGTCCATAGTTTCATGGGCGTATTTTATCAAAAAAATATGCCTTTTAACAGCTTTATTTCATAAATGACGCATGGCTCATCTCAGTATTAGCAAATCTATAATCTTCTGACAAAAAACAGAGGTTTACTATGTGTAGATCCAGTATGTTGGATAGCGAAATCTAAAAGTATATAAATAAGAAATATACTGTTAAATGCCTATGTAAACCGGGGAATATATGAAAAAATAGTATGAAAATGTACGGATTTTACACATTTCTATAGGGTTGTAGAGTTTATGTATTAGTTTATCGAATAGTTCTAAGTGTACCACCGTATAATGAGACGCAAACAAGGACAAAAATGAATAAATTTATGTTATTACTTCTTCCATTTTCACTGATGGCCGTGACTATGGAGGAGATGGTTCAAGAGACTTTGGACAAAAATCCTAACATGCAAAAAGATATAGGTAACTACCGTGCTGTCAAGTATAATCTTGATAAAGCAGAATCGGGATGGAAACCTAATGTCGATCTTAGAGCAGATGTGGGTGCTGAATACACTAACAGACAGTACGACTCTAATCCAGCCTTGGATTCAGAAAAGAAGCTTATAAGAAACTCTGCAAGTATTGTGGCAACTGAAAATCTTTTTGAAGGTTTTGCTACTGAGTCAGATATTAATGAGCAAAAAAGCCGTATTGTCTCTTCTCGTTTTAACACACAGCAAAATGCGAACACTTTAGCGCTGCGTGCAAGTGAGGTCTATATCGAGGTGTTACGCCAAAAAGCACTTTTGAATCTTTTTGAAGAGAATGTAAACTCTCATGAGCGTATCTATGGACTGATTCGTGAGAAGACAGAGGCAGGTTCTGGACGTCGCTCCGATGTGGAACAGTCAGAAGGACGTTTGGCACTTGCGTACTCCAACTATATCGCTCAGGTCAACAACTATCAAGATGCTATTGTAAACTTTGAACGTGTTTATGGCGAGGCTTTAACGGCATCATCACTGGAACTGCCACTGGCACCATCACTCCCTGCGGATACATACGAAGGGTTATGGATTATTGCACAGCAGTACAATCCTACCTTGCAACTTGAAAAAGCCAACATCAAAGTGCAACAATCACGTTATGAAAAAGACAAGGGCAACTATTACCCAACGATCGATGCGGAGTTGGCAGCAGCACGTGACCAAAATGTACAGGGTTATGAAGGTAAAAACTACAACGCGCGTGGCATGTTAAAGCTTTATTATAACCTCTATCGTGGTGGTAGTGATGAAGCACTGCGTCTGCAAAACCTTGAGTATATCACGGTGCAAAAAGAGAGTTTTAATGAGCAGCAACGCGCTGTTCGTGAAAAGTTGAAACTGGCTTGGTTGGCACATCAGATCACCTTTGTTCAGATACGTTGTATCCGTATGCATGTTGAGTATGCTAAAAAAACGGCAGAGTCTTATGCACAAGAGTATCAACTGGGCCGTCGTAGTATTGTAGACCTCTTGAATGCCGAGTTAGAGTACAACGATGCACGTAAACAACTTGAAAATGCAAAGTCGGATGTTCTTTTTGCCCGTTACCGTATTTTAGAGGTTTTAGGACTGCTTAACTTTGCATTGGAGACCAATATCGAAGAGAAGATCGATGCCAAATTACCAGAAGATGTAACGCTGAGTCTCAGAGAGTTTCCTGATTTTGATCTGTATGGTGAAAAAGAGAACAATGTAGATATCCGTAATATCTGTCGTGGCACGTATAAACCTCTTGTCATCCAAGAGCCTGATCCCATTCCTGATGTGATCCCGGTCTCATCTGATGACATCGCTATTGACGATGTTGTTGAGTACATGAAAGAGAGCAAGCCGGTTATTATGGACTCATTGACCTTTGAGTCACAGTCTGCGATTCTCTCTGATGGTGGTAAAAAATACCTTGCTAAGATCGCTAAAGATCTTAATGACAACAGCGAATTTGTGTTAGTGATCTCTGGTCATACGGACAGCATTGGTACCGATACTTATAACCAGAGACTTTCAGAACAGCGTGCCAACAGTGCAAAAGAGGCATTGATAGAAGCAGGTGTAGACCCGGAGAACGTTGTGGTCATCGGTGAGGGTGAGATGAAACCTATTGCTGACAACAAGACTTCCGAAGGTCGTGCACTTAACCGTCGTATAGAGATGAAGATGATACCACGTGAACAGTATGAAAATGACCTTGGATCAGAAGAGACCCCTTCTGAGAACTAATCAAAATGTTTAATAGTAAAGAGGTTGATCCTCTATTAGAGTGTTTGGTTATTTTCACCAAGATCCATCACCGTCCTTTCAGTGCTGCATCTTTAACCCATGGACTCCCGCTTCAAGAGGGCGAGTCAACGCCTACACTCTTTTCAAAAGACCCTAAAAAAGCACTTTTTTCCCGGGCGGCCAAACGTGCAGGCTTTAGCTCCAAGTTGGTAGAACGCCCACTTCGAGAGATCTCAGGACTGGTGTTGCCGGTCATCTTACTGCTTAAAAACAAAGAGGCCTGTGTCTTGGAAGAGATCGACCTTGAACACAACCAGGCCAAGATCATTTTGCCGGAGCTTCCTGATGCGGAAGAGTGGATAGACCTGGACAAGCTGGAAGAACGTTATCTTGGGTACAGCTACTTTGTAAAAAAAGAGCACCGCTTTAAACAGCATGATAAAAAGGTACTGCATACGGATCATAAACACTGGTTTTGGAGTTCACTGAAGTACTCACAAGGTATTTACCGTGATGTCATCATTGCCTCTTTTGTCATCAACCTCTTTGTCTTGGCCGCACCGCTTTTTACCATGAATGTCTATGACCGTGTGGTCCCAAATAACGCCATTGAGACGATGTGGGTACTAGCTATTGGTATTTTGGTCATCTATGTCTTAGACATGATCTTAAAACTTCTACGTACTTACTTGTTAGAGACAGCGGGTAAAAAGAGTGATATTATCATCTCTTCACTTCTTTTTGAGAAGGTGATGAACCTTAAGCTCTCTTCTCGTCCCAAGTCGGTAGGCTCCTTTGCCAACAACCTTAAAGAGTTTGAGAGCATCCGTAATTTTTTCACTTCTTCGACCATCTCTACCCTTATAGACCTTCCATTTGCACTGCTATTTTTAGTGGTGGCATACTCTATTGGCGGTTATATTGTTGCTGTGCCTCTTATTGTTATAGCTATTATCATGCTTTACAGTTTCATTGTTAAAGAGCCTTTGCGTAAAAGTATCGAGAGTACTTATGAGGCTTCTGCTCACAAAAATGGGGTACTGATAGAGAGTTTGATGAACATTGAGACCATCAAGGTCTTGGGGGCTGATGGTCACTCTCAATGGAACTGGGAAGAGTCTACAGGAGACATTGCCCATAAGGGTTTTAAGTCTAAGATCTTTTCGGCTTCCATCCAAACGGTGACTGCCTTTATGGTACAACTTAACACGGTCGTTGTTTTGATCGTTGGTGTCTATATGATCCAAGATATGACATTGACGATGGGTGGACTTATCGCTTCGGTGATCTTGACCTCACGTATTATTGCTCCTATGGGACAGTTGGCAGCGTTGTTGGCTAACTATGAACAGACTAAAACTGCTTACAAATCACTAAACGAGATCATGCAACTTCCCGAAGAGCGACCTAAAGACAAAGAGTTTATCCATCGTGAGAACCTTCAAGGTAAGATCACTTTTAAAGATGTGGTTTTTAGCTATCCTGAAGAAGAGAAACAGACACTTAAAGGGGTCTCGTTTACTATTAACCCCGGAGAGAGAGTAGGGATCATTGGTAAGATTGGTTCCGGTAAATCAACCATTCAAAAACTGTTGTTAAAGCTTTATGAACCTGAGAGTGGAAGCATCTTGGTCGATGACATCGATCTCTCGCAGATCGACCCTGCTGAACTGCGTCGACAGACCAGTTACGTACCTCAAGAGATCGCACTTTTTAACACCTCTTTGCGTGCCAACATCGTCTATAAAAAACCAAGTGTTGGACACGAAGCACTGCTTAAGGCAGCCCATATCGGTCTAGTCAGTGAGTTTGTGAACCATCATCCATTGGGATTTGATATGCCTATAGGCGAGCAGGGCGCTGGACTCTCTGGTGGTCAGAAGCAGGCAGTAGGGGTGGCACGTGCATTTATAACCGAGACGCCTATCGTGATCTTGGATGAGCCGAGTACCTCTATGGACAGTAACTCAGAAGCACTGTTGCTGCAGCGTCTTGATGAAGTGACAAAAGGCAAGACGACACTCCTGGTAACACATAAATCTTCGATGATGCGTTTGGTCGATCGTCTGATCATCATTGATGATGGCAAGGTAGTTATGGATGGTCCAAAAGAGAAGGTTTTGGTAGCGCTCAAAGGAGGAAGTCATGGCAAGTAGAAAGTCAACCTACTCCAGTGATGACCTGGAGTATATGGCCTCACTCTCTTCGGCGGTAATGCTGAAGAACTCACGCGCATCTCGTTTGATCATCTGGATGATCTTTGTCACTTTTATCTGGCTTATCGTTTGGGCATATTTTGCTGAGATCGATGAGCTGACCCGTGGTACGGGCAAGGTGGTTCCTTCTAAACAGGTTCAAGTGATCCAAAACCTTGAAGGTGGAATTGTCTCGGACATTCTTGTGGATGAGGGAGAAATCGTCGAAAAGGGGCAGGTCCTTTTAAAGATCGATGATACTTCATTTTCCTCATCATATGCTGAAAACAATATTAGACTTTTAGAACTTAAAGCACAGGCGGTACGTCTTACAGCAGAGTCAAGTGGTAAAGAGACACAGTCTATGGGTGCCATAACAGATGAGATGCGCCCCTTTATGGAACATGAACGTTCACTGTATCAACTCAACAAAAAGCAGCTATATGAGCAGCTTAGTATTTTGAGAGAGCAGATAAACCAGCGTAAACATGAGCTAAAAGAGGCAAAGTCCAAGTATGAACAGCTTAAAGTGGATTATAAATTGATCCAACAAGAGGTAGATATTACGCAACCCTTGGTCTCTAAAGGGATCGTCTCTCAAGTGGAGTTTTTACAGCTTGCACGTCAAGCATCTGGGATCAAAGGGGAGTTGGACAGTGTGAAACTTGCACTGCCACGCACCCGCTCCAAGATCAAAGAGGCGCGAAACAAGATGAAAGAGGCAGAACTTGAGTTTCGTCATAAAGCTAAAGAGGAGCTCAACAAGGTCCAAGCAGAGCTTGCCCGTATAGAAGAGTCTTCTGATGCCTTGGAAGACAGGGTTAAAAGAACTTTGGTGCGTTCTCCGGTCAAAGGGATCATCCAACGTCTTCTTGTCAACACTATCAATGGTGTTATCCAACCGGGTATGGACATCGTAGAGATCATACCTTTTAATGACAAACTGCTTATCGAGACGAAGATCAAGCCTTCAGACATCGCTTATCTCTACCCCGGTCAGCCTGCCAAAGTGAAGTTTACTGCTTACGATTTTTCTATTTATGGCTCATTAGATGGCAAGGTTACGTGGATCAGTGCGGATACGATCATAGATGAAGAAGGTAATGCTTTTTACTTAGTACGTATTAAAACTGAAAAGAACTACTTGATGTTTGAGGGTAAAAAACATGACATCCTTGTGGGTATGGTAGCAAATGTTGACATTATGACAGGTAAAAAAAGTGTCTTGGATTTTATCTTAAAACCGATCCTCAAAGTCCACCAAGCAGCATTGAGAGAACGATGATAACACTTTATACCCAAAGTAAAAAGGTTGCTAAACGTCTCAAAGAGATAGAGATCGATTTTATCTTTATAGAAGAGGAGACAGTGGTCACTGCGGGTATCTTGATCTGTGAACCGGAGCAGATTGAAGATGTTTTCAGTAATGATCTTGGTATCAAGCTCATGGTCGTCACACCCACTCCAAATTTTGTGGAAGGTATGGCACTGTTACAAAAAGGGATCAGAGGTTACGGAAATCTCTATATGCAAAAAGTCCACCTCTTGCAAGCCCTGACTACCATCAAAAGTGATGCAGTATGGCTCTATCCTGAGATGATGCAAGAACTTATCGCTGTAGGCTCTGAAGTTACGCAGCATAATGAAGAGGTCTTGGCCTTACTGAGTAGTAGAGAACAAGAGGTAGCTAAAGAGATCGAGAAGGGTATGAGCAATAAAGAGATCGCTACAGCCTTAGGGATTACAGAACGTACCGTAAAGGCACACCTTAGTTCTATTTATGAGAAGTTAGAGGTAGGTGACCGTTTGGGGTTAGCGATGTTGCTGCGTCATTAAGCGTAGTGATCATTTAGTCACACACTTCCACGTTATACGTGGAAGTGTGTATTATGAAACAATGATCTCTTGTTCGATATTAACAACAACAGTATGGGTTCCGTCGCTGACATTATAGACATTAACGGTATGACCATTTCCATCATCAACGCCTGTCTGTACTTCAGTCCATGTCTCTGCTGTTCCTACAGGCTTGGATACACTGTCTCCACTATCTCCATAGATCGTAAGTACATTGTCAGCATCTGTCATATTGATGATGTCAGCGACTTCAAGGTTTAAGACGTCATGATCCCCACCTACAAGGTTGATGATCTCCATGTTCTGTATGTTGGAGATATTACTAAAGTCAAGATCTTCACCTGAGCTTAGTACAAGAATATCAGTTCCTATACCACCATCATTACGCTGTGCAGAGGCATCATACTGAAGTATATCATCGCCACCGGCATCTCTGTTATCGATGTGCAGGGTAAAGTTACCAACGGCAGTGTCTCCATCGCCATCTGTTGCATAGATCTTAACATCCTCTTCTTTACCAATGTTGGTATTGTCTACATCGATATTATAGCTGTATTCACCCGTATTGAAGTCGATCGAGACAGTAGCACTAAGGTCTGTAGTCGTGGTCACTCCGCTGGCATTAGCAGCTTCTGTTACGGTTGAGAGTGTATTGCCGAGTGTGTCAAAAGCAGTAGTGGTATAGGTGTCATTGACGCTGTCATAGGTGATCTCTTTAAAGATCGATCCATCTTGAGCGACAAGCTCTAGCTTATCGATGGTCCCACCATCCGCACCAAAGATAATAGGTGCGGTGTTGGTGATCTCTGTAGCGATGTTACCAGAGATCGATCCATCGGTCAGTGTCTGAAGCAGTGCATTTTGCAGCTGATTTTCGTCGGTTACGATCACAGGATCGTTGGGACCACTTGGGTTGTTAGGAGAAGAGATGGTCTTTAACTCTGCCGTATCAGTACCGGTTCCAATACCGATAGCATGCACGTCAGCACTGACATTGTTTAAGAAATTGGCCCAGTCTGTCTGCTCAGAAGAGTTAAGGCTGTTGTCATTTGCACCGATACCGAAGAAGCCACCATCTGAACCTGTTGGGGCACCATCTGAGAGGAAATAGACCTGAGTATCAGTTGCAACCGGTGCAGTATTTGGGTTGTTATAGTTGTTGATCAAGGTGTATGTAGCAGCATCATAGTCCGTTTGACCACCGGCACTTAAGGCATTGATATCTGCTTTGGCAAGATCTATTTCATTACTGTTGAACCATTGTGAATATTGTGCACCGTCATCAAATTGAATCAATTTAATGTTGACATCGCCTTTGACAGCATAAGCATCAATCATGTTGTTAACGGCATCTTTCATAAGTTGTAGACGGGTCACACCATCTACCAGGTCGTCCATACTTCCAGATGTGTCAAGCATAAGTACGAGGTTGGTGCTAAAGCCTTCTACTTTTTCAACAAGATATTTGTCGAGGGTCTGGCCAACAGGTTCATCGTCTACAATGTTGATCGTCAATCCGGAACTTGCCACGTTACCTGCACTGTCTGACATAGTGTAGGTGAAGTTCTCTTGTAGTGTTGTACCGCTGGTCTCAAGTGTATAAATGTAATCACCTGTATTGTAATCATTACCATTAAATGTTGTATCGGCTGTAGCAACAAATAAAATACCACTTGGTGTATCAACACTGAGCATATTTGCATTGTCAGCTAAAGCAACAGCATCTATACCATTAA
>WGDB01000150.1 GCA_015493495.1 Helicobacteraceae bacterium
CCATAGCAACCAGACGTTTATAGAAGTCCAGTGTCACCGTTGCTGTTGTAGGGTTGTGAGGAAAGTTTACCAAGACATATTTAGGACGAGGAGAGCTCTCTTTAAAAACCTTTGCAAGATCGGCTAAAAACTTATCTTCATCGATCTTGTAATCTTCATCAAATGTCAGACCAAACTTCACCACATTTCCACCCGCAAGGATAAAGGCATAACTATGAATAGGATAGGTAGGATCAGGAACTACCGCAACATCACCTGGGTTTGTGATCGCGTAACAG
Organism: Helicobacteraceae bacterium; assembly: GCA_015493495.1. Lineage (GTDB taxonomy): Bacteria > Campylobacterota > Campylobacteria > Campylobacterales > Sulfurimonadaceae > Sulfonitrofixus. The sequence goes on from WGDB01000150.1 coordinate 279, forward strand.
AGGTGTGCATAACCCTCTTTTGAACCCATAGTCGCCACACACTCTGTCATAGGATCAAGGTCGCAATCATAACGACGTTTGTACCAGTCAGAGATGGCCATCAACAGTTTAGGAATACCCTTAGACGTGGAGTAACCATGTGTTTTTGTCTTTTGAGCAGACTCTACCAATTTATCACGAATATGTTCTGGCGTATCACCATCAGGATTACCCATAGAAAAGTCTATAACATCTGCACCTGCGCGACGTTCTGCCATTTTAAGATCATTTACTTCTGCAAAGACATATTTTGGCAATCTTTTTATACGACCAAACTCTATTTCGTCAAACATTCTTTCTCCTATCTTTTACCAGAGGCTTTAAACTCTAGTCCATATCTTATATTACTCATTGTATAGAGGTCGCTCACGCTGATGTAACGGGTACTTTCAGGTAAGGTCAACTTCAGCGTCTTGGTCTCTTCATCTTTTTTGATCACTTTCAACAGACGCAAAGAGCTGTCGTAAAATGCAATGTACGGGTACCAAAAGTTGGCACGGTGGCTTTTAATATTGACCACTTTTACACCAGAGACATCCAGCCATTTTGCATACTGAAGGCGTTTGTACTTTTTGACCTCTCCACTGCGCAGCTTGAAGGCTTTTAAGTGGGCTTTGGAAGTGTCTATATTATAGTGCCAATCGGTAGCAGAAACACGAATGATATCTACGATCTTACATCCACGGGTATCAAGCTCTTTTCTTAAGAGAACAGGATCGGTAACATACTCCGCCTCTAAAGAGATCTTCCACTCAAAACCACTTTCGTCTTGTGTCGCCTCTTTGGTGACATAACGATAATAACCGATGTCACGAAGGGTATCACCCATAAGTTTCACAAAAAAGAGAGGATCTCCTGTAGAGTGAAAGGTCATCTCATACTGCTGGGGTTCTTTGAAAAAGAGGTGTAAAAGACCATTCTCTTCCAGTGTTTCAACCACCTTGACAACATTGACATTCTCTTTAGTATAGAAACTGTTTACATTTTTAAAATTAATATGAATGTAATCTCTATTACGTGCAAAAGACTCTTCACCGATATAAGAGATGATCTTTTCATCTAACATCTCTTTATGGCTTAGTGGCTTGACATCTTCTTCGGTCTCTTTAGTTGTTTGTAAACGCTTCTCTTGTTGAGATCCTGTCGCTTCACTTTCGATAACGATCTCACTCATCGCTGCAGTAGTGTTCTCATCAACTAAAGTTGTATTATGATCTGCACCCCACAAGCTCACGGAAAGGAGGAATACTGCAAAGAGCTGTTTTACCACAGTTTACCTCTGTTGCGTGCTTTAAACTCCTCTTTGTCTATCACTTGACAGATACCACTTTCGTATAAGATAAGCAGTTTTTTGTCTTCACGGAACTTCGTCGTTGTATCACCACAGTCCATATCGAGATGTCCATAACCCGTAACGATCAACCAACTTTTTTCTGCATCTAAAATAAGCGGTTTACTAATGGTCTCTACCCTACGGCGATGGGTCTCTGCATTAATGATCCCTAACCAAAGTTTTCCTTTGGGCACAATACGAAAGTAAAGTGGCATCATCGGTTCACTGTCAGCGATAGTGCTTTTCTCTTGACCAACAGCATTTTTATCTGTAGCGTTTTGCTCTTTTACAGTTTGGTTTTCTTGGCCAAATTCAGCAGATTCCACCGTGTTATCACTTAGTGGTTCTTCGACGTTAGCACGTTCCACCGGTCTGATGTTTAAATTCTTTTTTGCTTTATCGATAGCTGTGTTGTTGATCTCTATTTTTGCCTCGTCTGAAGATGAAAAATCGATCAACGATACCAAAAACAGTACAAGTACAATGCTCAGAACAGCACCAACACCATAGATCACTTTTCTATTTTTCAAGATCTCGCTGCTGTTTTCAAAAAGTTTGAAACCTGTCTCTGCAATGTCAAAGCTGCTCTCATCTGGAAGTTCTTTCTCTGCTAAAGTAAAAAGATACTCCTGCTTGAGCTCGGAAAGATCGATTTTGTATTCACGTTCCAAAATAGAAAGGAAGCCAAAAAATTGTGGCTTTTGAAAGCTTGTGTAAGATTTGCTTAATATATTTTCAACATGTGCGATAGGGATATGCGTTGTTGCAGATATATTTTTACTACCGATCTCTTCGAGTCTCTTAAAGCCGTCCATCTTAACGCATCCTGTCCATTAAAATAGCACCTGCCGCACTTACGTTTAACGAATTAAAGTCATGTGCCATTTTAATACTGACCGGATAATCAAGCTTAGAGACCACACGGTTAGAAAGGCCTTCGGACTCATTACCAAGTATTAAAGCACGTTTATAAGTGATGTTGACATCATTGATGTTTTCACCATCAAGTACCGCACCGTAGAGGTAACACCCCGAGGTCTTTAACTCGTTAAGGACATCTTGTACATTATTGACCACTGAGATCGGCATGTCGAAAATAGCACCGGCAGAACTCCGCACCACACCCTCCAGGTTTAAGTGTTTAATACCACACACGATGATACCATCAACACCCAAAGCATAAGCGCTACGAACAATAGCACCGATATTTCCAATGTCTGTCACACCACTGAGCACTACTAGAAAAGGCTTTGTGCGCAACGCATCCAGACCCTTGACTTCAACACCGTCAATATCTGCTAAGAAACCTTGATGGTTTCCACTTTTGGCCATTTGTTGCGCCGCTTCTGGTGGTATACGTTTGATAGTAACGCCCATACGCATAAGACGTGAATACTCTTTTTTTTCTAGCTCTTTGGCCAGATAGAGGGTCTCAATACGATTTGGATACTTCTCAAGAAGGTAATAAACTGGTTGTTTTCCATAGATTAACATAGGGTGATTTTAGCTAAAAAATACTTGATATTATGTAATAAAGGAGTATTATGGCCGAAAACAGCGTGGAATAGGGACTATTTGGGTTGACATTTAACTTAACGAAGTTCTATTTTTCTTCTTGTAAAAGACGGTTATAACAGGCTTTTGGATTTTCCCCTGTGATTTTTGCTATAAGTTTTGAAGCTACTTTTTTAGGCAGATCAAAAGCTAAGATATCTCTTTCACTCATCGTTGAATGATGGGCTTCACCCGCCTCGATCACAACCACCCACTCCCCACGGATCTCTTTAGTAAGCTGCAGTTTGATCTCTGCTGCTGTTCCATGTAGATAGGTTTGGTACTTTTTAGTAAGCTCTTTGGCTAAAAAGAGACGACGAGAAGGTACTTCTAACACTAATTCATCCAGTAATTTTGAAAGCCTGTGTGGCGCCTCGTAGAGTACTGTTGTGTAGCCGTTAAACAAAGCTTCTTGAAGTCCATTACTGCGTTCACTCCCCTTATGTGCCAAAAAGCCAAAAAAGAGCATTTTGGTGGCGATAAAACCACTGGCAACAAAAGCGGTCAGTACAGCATTGGCTCCCGGTTGTACGTCGTAAGGCACTTCATGGTCAATACAGTAACGCACCAACGTCTGCCCAGGGTCACTGATACCTGGCATTCCAGCATCACTGACATAAACAACATTTTGTTCAAAAAAAGAGGGTTCTAATTTCTCAACAAATTCTGTTTCATTGTGCGAATGCAGGGATATAAACTCTTGATCACGACGTTCTAAGTTGTAGCGTGTATCTAAGATATTTAGAAGTTTTTTGGTAACTCGGGTATCTTCACAGAGTAAGATATCTGCTTGAGAGAGGGCTTCCATGGCGCGCAGCGAGATGTCGCCGATGTTGCCAATGGGAGTGGGTACAAGGGTAAGCAATGCTTACTCTCGAATTATTTCGCTGCGTAACGTGCTTTGAATTTCTCAATACGTCCAGCAGTATCAACAATCTTCTCAGAACCTGTGAAGAATGGGTGACACTCATTACAGATGTCAATACGAAGTGTATCTTTAGTACTTTTTGTAACAAATTCGTTACCACATGCACATGAAACTGCACATTCTACTGATGTTGGGTGAATCTCTTTTTTCATAACTTTACCTTGTTGCGCCACGTAGTGTACGTAGTCGCTGTATATTTTTAAAATCCGTACGGGTGCGGATTATTAAGACGCGAATTATATCTAAATAATTTCAAAGTAGCAACTTAGGCTACTCTTGTTCTTATTTTTGATATTTATGGATCTTTATTTTTACAAGGCATTGTGTCGCTTTTTACTCTTGTTTCTGAAGCTACTAGTAAGATAGACACAATAACTTTTTTAATTACTTCATATCACGAGGGTGTTACTTTTCTTCTTTGCTTGCACAAAGAAGAAACCTAACGAAAAGAAGAAAGTGCAATACCCTTCGGCTCTATGGTCTATTGAGATCAACTAATTTCTTGGCTTCCGTGCTAATTGGCGGTTGGACGCCAATATTTGTTTGAACTCCAAATAACCTAGTGAACATTTACAACACTACAAACATGTGCAACCAAGATATTTGAACGGGGATAAAAATGAATAGTTTTCATATTATCAGATGCATCACTTCCTAAAACTAAAGCAATACCTTAGAGGCGATAGCAGTTACAGCTGTCTCTGAGCGTAATATCATAGGTGTGTTTAGACGGACCATTCTTTGTGAAGCGAGGAGTGATCGCTCGTTGCCACTGAACCCGCCTTCACTTCCGACAAGAACCGTAGATATCTCGCTTCCCTCACCCAAAATCTCATCACAAAAATCAAAGACTACAGTCTCTGGATATTGCTTAATAAAACTTTTTACATCTTCGACTTCATCAAACAGCATCTTAGAACTACGCCCACACTGCTGCATAGAGCTCTCTAAGATCCGTTCATAACGCCTAAAATCGGCTTTAAAGTTTTTCTGAGAACGATCACAGTAGATAAAACTGATCTTCGAGACCCCCAGTTCGTTGAGTAGTGGCAATACTTTTTCAACAGACTTGCTGTCTACCACACACCACCCCACATGAAGTATTTTGGCAGCCTTGATCTCTTCTATACCACTGTGAAGCAGCTCCAAAGTCGCATGACGTCCATCTACACTCGCCACTTTATACTGATATAGAGTCTCCGTCTTTTCAGTCTGACGAAACCCCAAAATATCGCCCACTTTATGGCGGCGTACTTTGATGATGTACTTAAAATCCTCACCTTTGAGTGTCAGTTGCGCATTGCCCGCCTCTTCATTAAACAGAAACCTCACAAATACATCCAGATACTTATCATCATTATCAACGCCATCTCGGCTACCAAAATCATTTTGGCATCTTTTTTATAGTTTTCAAAGGCACCCTCTTCTGCGATTGAGGCATACTTTAAAGGTTTTGAGCGTTTGATCTCAAAGACGATCAACACTATGGACAACACGATCATCACAATGTTTGCCACTGTAAACTCAAGATGTTTTGCTGCCATCATCACCATACCTGTAAATATGGGGACAAACATCAACATCATGATCATAGGACTCTGTATGCGCATTTTTTTCAGGTAAACCATCAGGTCATCGGCATTTTTAAGTTGCCAAAGGCTTCCGGCAAAAACGAACAGTAAAAGAAAGATACCCACCTCATGAATGGAGAGGCTCATATTATACATTTGATTCATAACCAAGATTTTACACTAATTCTTCTATAATCCTTCTACTCTATCTTGAAGGATCTCTATGGCTGTTACAGTTGATCAAGC
>WGDB01000151.1 GCA_015493495.1 Helicobacteraceae bacterium
GCCAACCAACCTCTATGGTCCCCATGACAACTTCGACTTGGAGAAGTCGCATGTCCTTCCTGCGCTTATCAGAAAAGTACATCTGGGTAAAGCCTTGCAAGAGAAGAACTGGGATCTGCTTAGAGAAGATTTTAACAGGCAACCTATTGAAGGTGTAGACGGATCATCAACAGAAGAAGAGATCATTGCCATGCTGCAAAAGTATGGTGTTAAAAGAGAACCAAACCTTTCCATAGAGATTTGGGGCAGTGGTAGGCCCTGCCGTGAATTTCTATGGAGTGAGGATATGGCTGACGCCTGTGTCTTTCTCATGGAGAACCGAGACTTTAAAGATGTTGTAAATAATTCAAAGTCAAATATTGAACATTCAACATTAAGCAATGAGATCCGTAATACCCATATAAATATTGGAACCGGAATTGATGTAAGTATTAAAGAATTAGCATACATGATAAAGGATCTTGTTGGTTTTAACGGTGAACTGTATTTCAACAGTGACAAGCCGGATGGAACGATGAAGAAACTGACTGACCCATCAAAACTGCATGCATTAGGTTGGCATCATAAGGTGGGACTGGAAGAGGGGATTAAGAGAATGTATGCATGGTATACAGGAAAGAGAGATGTCCATTAATTTAACATTTTCTCTTTTACTTTTACACATAGAGAATTTTTTTTTGAAGTATAGAATTATTAAACAGTAATACCAAATATATTAGACAGTGTACTTGATAAAGTGATGGATTCGGATGTTATGGATCTTGAACAGATACACAGAGTCTGAGGCTTTGTGATATCTTACTTGGTGTATCCGTTGGGATTGTTGGACTGCCATCTCCAGCTGTCTTCACACATCTCATCAATATCTTTTGTAGCTTCCCAGCCTAAGACCTCTTTGGCATAAGCAGGATTGGCAAAACATTTGGCAATGTCACCAGCGCGGCGTGGGGCAATGGTGTAGGGAACTTTTTTGCCGGAGGCCTTTTCGAAAGCTTTGAGCATGTCGAGTACAGAGTAGCCATTTCCTGTTCCGAGATTGACCGTGAGGACTTTATTGTGGTTCTCCAAATACTCAAGTGCTTTGAGATGTCCTTCTGCCAGGTCAACTACGTGGATGTAGTCACGTACACCAGTACCGTCTGGTGTGTTGTAGTCACCACCGAAGACACTGAGACTTTCACGCTTGCCGACAGCGGTTTGGGCGATAAAAGGCATGAGGTTGTTAGGGATACCATTGGGATCTTCTCCTATAGTTCCTGAAGGGTGGGCACCTACGGGGTTGAAGTAGCGTAGCAGGGCGATGCTCCACGTCTCGTCAGATGCAGAGAGGTCTCTGAGTATCTCTTCAACAAAGAGTTTGGTCTTGCCGTAAGGGTTGGTCGCACTGAGTGGAAAATCTTCTGTGATGGGGGTAGTGTGAGGATCACCATAGACTGTAGCCGAGGAGCTGAAGACAATCTTCTTGCAGTTATGTCTTTGCATGACCTCGCAGAGCACTAGTGTACCGTGGATGTTGTTGTCGTAATATTTCAGTGGCTCAGAGACAGACTCTCCTACTGCCTTTAAACCGGCAAAATGGATGACAGCAGTGATGTCATACTGAGTGAAGACCCTTTCGATATCTTCATCCAAACGGATGTCTCCTTTGATAAAGGGGATCTTTTTACCAACGATCTTCTCTACACGACGGAGGCTCTCTAATGAAGAGTTACAGAAGTTGTCAAAAATAACAACCTCATAGCCTGCTTCTGCTAATAACACACAAGTATGAGAGCCGATATATCCGGCACCACCAGTTACTAAAATCATAGGTCTCCACTTATTATCAAATTTTCTTTAGAAATAATAACACAAGGTAGCTTCTTGTGTCTTTGTATGGTGGGTGAAAGGTAGCATCTAACAAAAGATCTATTGTTGTATCAATTAGAGGTGTTCTCTGGATTACTGTCTTGTATAAATGTTACCAACTCTTTGTCCGTGAGAGGTTTTGCAAAATAGTAACCCTGTAAAATACTACAATCACTGTTTTGAAGTTCAAAGACTTGTGCCTCCTCTTCTACACCTTCTGCAACAATCTTCAGCTCTAATAGATTTCCGAGTGTGAGTATGGAGCGTACCAGTAAAAGGTTCTGTCTTTCTATCATCATGTCAGCTATAAAACTCTGGTCGATCTTGAGCTCAGTCACAGGAAGTCCTTTTAACATACTGAGTGATGAATAGCCAGTCCCAAAATCATCAAGAGAGACCCCGATACCTTCAAGTCGGAGATTGGTCAAGACATCTTTAGCCTTGCGTACATCATGAATGAGAAGACTTTCGGTCACTTCTATGATGAGTTTATGGTTAGGAAAACCTGTTTCATCCAAGATCATCAAAACCTGATCAACATAGTTTTCTTGAAGCAGTTCATCAGCAGAGGCGTTTACGGAGAGTGTAAAACTTGTGTTGGTCTCATTCCAGACGTTGATAACCATCAGGCAGGCTCTTCTTAGTGCAAACTGTCCTATCTCACAGATCTCTGCGATCTCTTCTGCAATATTGATGAACTGGTCAGGAGGGATGAACCCCAGCTTAGGGTTTTGCCAACGTATAAGGGCTTCCACTCCTTCAATCTGTAAAGTACTGGCATTTATTTGGGGCTGTAACAACATATAAAACTCATCATTTTTAACGGCTTTTCGAAGTTCTAACTCTATGTCCAAACGTTTTTTTGAAGCTTCATCAAGAGAAATGGAGTACTCTAAAAAATTGAGTTTGTTCTCTTTGGCTTTATATAGGGCCATGTCTGCTTTACTAAGTAGTATGTCAAGTGTGTTGGCATCTTTGGGATAGTGTGCGATACCTATGGTGATCTTTGGATAGAGCGTGATATTGTCTATAACGACCACTTCACTGACAATATGAATGATATGGCGTGCAAATTTCCCTATGGCATCAAAAGGTTTTGGTGTCAGGGCTATAAATTCATCACCTCCTTGACGGATGACATAGTCGTGCTTTTCCATGACTGAGCTTAAACGCTGTGCGATAATCACTAAGAGTTTGTCTCCAAAGGGGTGGCCATAGTTGTCGTTGATAGATTTGAAGTTGTTTAAGTCCATAAAAAGAGCACTGTAACGTCGATGTTTTTCGTTCCAGTCCTCTGTTTTATGTTTAAGAAAATAGCGGTTTGGAAGTTTGGTCAAAACGTCATGGTTGGCGGACCACACCAACTCACTGGTCATTCTCTGGTCTCTTTTATGGTTGATGACATAAAAAAAGAGGGTGAAAAGATAAAAAAGTATAATACCCAATATAAAGTAGTTGAGTTGATCATAGAGGTTTTGGTAGAGTCTATCATAGCTAACGGTTGTGACGGTCACATAGTTGAATTGGCGGTTATATTCTGAGAGTACCAGCAGCTTTTGGTGTTTACGGTTGATGACATCAAAGATATTGATTCCCGGGGAATAGAGGTTAAGGTGGTCGACCTGTGTAAATGTTGTGGTGGGTACTGGAGAGTAGTACCACTCCGGCATCTCCTCTTTAGTGATGTTCGAGACATAGGTAAAGAAGTGGTCATCGCGGATGATATCAACTCCTATATGTTGAGGAAAGCCTTTGGCGTTCCATGAACTTTGATGGATACTAAGGTCTATCCCTGTACTTAAGACAAAAGAGATCTTGCCTTTTTTGTCTAAGATCGGGGTTCTTAGCGGAATAATCCACTTGTCCAGAAGTGCCATATAGTAGGTTTGTCCTACTACCATCTTTTTCTGTTTTAAGGCACGGCGAAATGAGTCACGACTTTTTTCCTCTTCTAAGAGGTTGGGCAAGGTGTAATTCTTAGGTATATAAGAGACAGCGATAAGTTGACCATCAGGCTTGGCAATATCAAAGCCGGCAAGGGAAGGATTGGTCTCTAAGGGGTGGCGTATAAGTTTTTGAGCACGTTCTGGATGGTTCACCACATCGACCTCTAAGAGTCGAGCACCCAAGAGACTGAGGAGGGTCTCATTTTGCTGCAGGTCAGAGGCATAGGAGCTTGAGACCATAGTGTTGATGTACTGTAACTCCAGTTTGGCTTTCTCTTTGACTTCGATCCATGTAGTAAAGACTAAGACAGTTGTCGCAATCGCAACAAACATACTAAAGAGTATAAAGAATGTTGTCATCGTGCTGTATCTGCGATGTATCATCGAACTGTCCTTAGAATGTGGGTAAATATATCATAACTAAAAGTTATCATAAATTAATTATAAGTTCCCTTGGAATGAGTCTATTAAAGAAATATTTAAAGGCATATGTGTTTTTAAAACAATCTGTTGTTAGGAGATAAAATCAATATTTTAGAGGCTGTTGGCCGGCATAGCAATACTACTTATCAGTATAATAAATTAGAAATATTTTTAAAGATGAAAGTGTTAAGAGGATACTTGTTGCGTTTCAACCAAAGCAGTGACCATCGCTTTTTCGATGGTCGTATTAGAAGGTGCCTATTAAAGGCCCAGTTTACTGCTTTTACAGTTTGCCAGTGTATCCATCTTGTATCCTTTAAGTGTTTCACCATCAGACTGATAGTTACCTGTAAATGTCTTCTCAGTTGAGCTTTCATAATACTTGTTAAACTTGATAGTGTCTGCAGTAAAGAACCCGAGTTTAAGCAACATAGTCTTTTTGCTGTTGTTATACGTGAGTGTTAAGTCAGTAGTTTTACCATCTGCTTCTGTAACAGCTATATCATTGTTTGAGCGAATGTCAGAACAGGTCTTGTCACCACTTGCATCAATAATATACCAAATACCGTTAAGGTGGTTACGTTGGATCTCAACTAACTTTGGTTGCTCTACAGGAGGGTCAACGACTACAGGAGGATCAACTATTACCTCTTCTTCATCATCTTCGAATAGGGAATCCCACCATTGAGCTAAGAGATCAAGATATTCGTCAAATATTGAACTGTATTCATCAAGTATAGCATCGAGTTCATCTGTCTCGCTTGTCGCATCTGTACTTGCAGCACGCATAGATGATGGAGTGCTGTGTGCAGTACTTGCGTTATGCTCTCTGATCTCTAACGCCAATGCATAGTCAAAGAATTTCTTATCTGCATCTTTATCAAAGTTCAAAAGTTCACGGCTCTCAAGACCTTTTTTGATAGGATCATCTAAAAGCATTGCTAAATCCAAGTTATAACGATCTGCAATGTTTGCCATAGAGTCTTCATAGTCATGTGAGTTCTCAAGGTCTTCAACAACTCTAGTACTATACATGTTGATGTTTTGCTTGCCTTCTTCTGACTTATAGTATTTGTACATCTCTAAAGTATTTGGAAGTGAGTTGTTGTTTTCATCAAGAAGAATAAGACTGTAACCGCCAGACGTTATCAAGATAGTACCATCATTAACTTCAGATGGCAGAGTAAATGAGTAAGCACCTAAGTCATCAGTACTTGTCTGAGGCTCATCTTCATTACATTGCCCGTCATCGTTTGAATCAAGACAAACAATAGCAGGGTTAAAGCGAGAGCTTTTTAATGTAGTAGATCCAGAAATCGTTACCGATTTTGCGGCATCTTGATCTGGTGCATCTTCAGTAGTCCCACACCCTTGAAAAAGTGTTGCCATACCTAATAATAGTGATAGTGTTAATGATAATTTCATATATACCCTTTGTTTAATAGTCACCTATTATATGATAATCTTATATAAAGAGAGTTGATATACTAAATCAAGGTTTTAGCGTCATCGTAATTTGTTACCAATTCACTCATAAATAAAACTAATAACGCTAAAGAGATGAAAATCTTCATGTAGAAAAATATATTTACACATAAATTATCTGTTGAAGGGTGAAAAAGAGGAAAATGAGGTGAAGAAGTTGCTGGAACTTATGTTTATTGGTCTTATATGAGACTAATAAAGTGTTTATTCTAAGATGATCTGACGACGCTCACTCTTTTTAGGATGTTTTGGTTTGGCCTGTTTGACCTTTTTTGGATCACTGAGTATAAATTGTATCTCATTAGGTTTTTGTGCTTTCTGTTTTGCAAGGATTGCTGCTTTTCTTGCGGCCTGCTCTTTTGCTTTTTGAGTCGCTTCTGCTGCCTCTGCTTTGAAATGGCGTTGGCGTTGCTCTTCAATGGTGGCTCTTTTTTCTTTTTCTATTTTTAAAAGTTTGTCTAAGTGTGTTTGTACTTTAGAACGATAGTGACTATGAGGATAACGTTCTAAAAACCTTTTGAATGGCTCTTGAGAATCACTTCCTTTGATCTTGGTATAAGCGAGTTCATCAGGTGCGGGTATATGGTCTGGAAGTACAAAATAAAAAGGCTGGTTCTTGACGATCTTGATATAAGGTTTTGGTTGATGATGTTGGCGACGCAGTTGTATAAGCCTGTTCTTTACGGATGTTAACTCCATGCCTTTTTTTTGTGCTACGGTAATAAAGTCCTGACCAAAGGTGTCTGAGGTGTTGATATGGTTAGGTTGTACACTTGTAAAAGTTACATGTGCTTTAGGTGACTTTATGGGTGCCAGTCCATCTTTTTGAGGAGAAAATATAGTACCAAAAGGATCTTTGAACCCAGTGTCCAAGATGACAATATTCAGACGATCATAACTCTCATCCATGGTAGTATAGATAAAGTTGAGTGAGATACTTTTTTGTACGATCATAGACTCGTCCAAAATTCCGTTGTCAACAGTCACCAAATAGTTTTTCCCTTTGGTTTGAACAGCATGACCACTAAAGTAGACAACCCCGATACCATTGACATGCAGACGTTTGTTGAACTTTCTTAAAAGCCGTACAAAGTTGCGTTTGTCAAGGTTTTCTCCATAATAGACATAGAAGCCATTTTCTTCCAAAAATTTTTTCATCTGACGAGCCTGCCGGGTAGCATGTGCAAGAGGATGATCATCATAGTCGCTGTTACCAATGACCATGGCAACACGGTGCTCTTTCTTCATCGTTTTAAGTGTAGTTGCAGACCAGAGCGTTGCCGTTAGCAGTGTTGTAAGTATGATAAATCGTAACATCAAATAAAGTGCCTTTAATTCTGTGATAGTGTGACCTAATGGGTATTTGACTCTTCTGTGAGATAGATCCAAAAATCTTTATGAGATCTACCTTGGTTTAAAAAGTAAAGTTGCAAGATGGTGACACGATAAAGTGTGATACCCATCTTTACAAAAGGTATAAGTAATGTCAAGACCATCCATGAAGGTTGCTGCTTGTCTCCTTTAGAGAGCATCATCTCTTGCACGCCAATGTTAAGACTGAGGTACCACCCAAAAAGAAAGGAGAATAGAAAGTTCAAGATGATCCCAAAAAGTACTATGGCTATAAAGTCTTGTTCGTACATACCTGCGATCATCAGAACTCCTGTTTTATATAAATAAGTATCATATTTTATAATCCTAATTTTAGCCTATTATCTCTAAAAATTTGATGTGTTTTCCAAAGAGATGAAGATAGTAATATTTTAAAACAGAGGGCCACAACTGCTATCTGATGCGTAGTTATACAAAGGTGCTCTATAAGTAACATAATTGTAAATAGTAAAAAGCTTTAGACGAAGATACCACTAATTTAAAGAGCTTTATAATAAGATAAATGAAATTTAGTGCAAAGGGCCAAATATGGAAGTAAATTATATTTATGAAGGCTTGAAGATCATGTTGCTTGGTATGGGAACAGTGTTTATGTTCCTTATTGTCATGATTGTGATGATGAACATCATGTCAACAGTAGTCCACCGTTTTTTTCCAGAGCCGAATGATGCGGAAAACACCCCATCACCGGTTCAAGGAAATAATGCTAAAAAGATCGCAGCGATTACAGCAGCGATCATACACCACAGACAAGTAACTAAAGGATAGAAATGGCTAAGAAGTTTATTGACATTATGGATACGACTTTCCGTGACGGATTCCAGTCCGTTTTCGGTGGTCGTGTATTGATGGATGACTTTTTCCCTGCAGTAGAAGCAGCGAAAGAGGCAGGAATTACTCACTTTGAGTTTGGTGGAGGCGCACGCTTTCAGTCACTTTATTTTTACTTGAATGAAGATGCATTTACGATGATGGACCGTTTCCGTGAGATCGTTGGACCAGATGCTAACCTTCAGACACTTGCCCGTGGTGTTAACACCGTAATGCTCGACACAGGTTCTCGTGAACTTATCGACATGCACGCCAAGCTTTTCAAAAAGCACGGCACAACGACGATCCGTAACTTTGATGCACTTAATGATGTTGAAAACCTAAAGTACTCAGGTGAGCGCATTAGTCATCATGGTCTGAAACACGAAGTCGTTGTAACGATGATGGACCTTCCACCAGGATGTACCGGTGCCCATGACGTTGATTTTTACGAGAAAACACTTCGTGAGATCTTAGACAGTGGTATCCCTTACGACTCTATCTGTTTCAAAGATGCTTCAGGTACGTCAAGCCCTAAAAAAGTCTACGACACCATCAAGATGGCGCGTGGTCTTGTTCCTGAGGGAACACACCTTCGTCTTCATACACACGAGACTGCAGGTGTTTCTGTCTCTGCATATATGGCAGCATTAGATGCCGGTATTGATGGTATTGATATGGCAGCAGCACCGGTTTCTGGTGGTACATCACAGCCAGACATCTTGACAATGCTCCATGCAACTAAGGGTATGGATTATGACCTTGGTGGTTTAGAGATCGAAAAGATCCTTACTTACGAAAAAGAGGTGCAGTCAGCACTTTCAGACTACTTTATGCCACCAGAAGCGACGATGGTCTCTCCTTTGATCCCATTTTCGCCAATGCCAGGTGGTGCACTTACAGCCAACACGCAGATGATGCGTGACAACAACATCTTAGAGCGTTTTCCAGATGTTATTGATGCGATGCGTGAAGTGGTTGAGCGCGGTGGTTATGGTACATCTGTAACGCCAGTGAGCCAGTTTTACTTCCAACAAGCACTTAACAATGTTATGCAAGGTCCTTGGAATGCTATCGCTCCAGGGTATGGAAAGA
>WGDB01000152.1 GCA_015493495.1 Helicobacteraceae bacterium
CTTTTCTCTAGGCCTGTCTTCTTTATAAAGTTCAGTTATTGTTTTCATTAAATCATTATAGTAGATTAAAATAAATATTATTTAATATATTATGTTTAAATAGATTGAAACCGTACTCTAACTTAACTCTATTGTTTTATAGAGATTGCACTGCTATCCTTAAGAAATAAAGTTCTACAATGACTTACTCATATTTCACTAACGGAGTGTCCCATTTTTTCTAAAACAGCACAATATGCATTTCGCATTGTAATTTTCATGTCCAGTGACGCTGACAGACTCTTTTCTGCAGCATTTATACACGAAAAAATCGGTATACCGTACAAATACCTCACGATGTTGATGACCAAGTTGGCCAAGGCTGAGCTGCTTGAAGTTTCGCGGGGGCGTAATGGAGGGTTTAAACTAAGTCGTGGTGTTAACGAGATCTTTTTGGTTGATGTTCTAAACGCCATTGGAGAGAACAACTGCACCAACTGTGCATTTACTGAAAGTGAATGTGATGAACTCAACCCTTGTGCCTTGCATGATGCTTATAAAGTTCCTAAAACAGCACTTGAAAAGATGTTGACCACCACCAGTCTAAACAATATCGATCCATCACTAATCTAAATAACTTTCTACCTAAGCATATAACTACGGCCTCTTTCAGAGAGGTTTCTGTCACATTACTTTAGAGAAGCGCATCTTTATCACGCAGCTTCACCAAACCCAAAAACATATCTTTTTACATTTAAACTGCGTACTCTGTTTGCTCTAATAGGAGTATAATTTTTTAACAAGCACCTCTTTTACCTATTATTGCCTTTGAGGTACTTTTTTTATTTATTTAACGGAGCGAACAATGTCACAAAACGTAAAATGGTTCAAAGAGATAGGGATAGAAGATGTTGCCGAAGTCGGCGGTAAAAATGCCTCACTCGGTGAGATGTATCAGAACTTGGTCAGTGAAGGGGTTCGTGTTCCCAATGGTTTTGCCATCACTTCGAGTGCCTATGTCCATCTGCTCGAGGCCAATGGTGCGTGGGAGGAGCTTCATGAACAGCTCGACGACCTGAATGTAAGTAGTGTAGATGCACTGCAAAGTGCCGGAAAAAACTGCCGTGACATCGTCTATAACTGCGATATCCCCGCTGATCTAAAAAGTGATATCTTAAGTGCCTATGAGACATTAAAAAAGGAGTACGGAGACGCACTTTCCGTTGCCGTCCGCTCTTCTGCCACAGCTGAAGACTCTCCTGAAGCCTCGTTTGCAGGGCAGAACGACACCTACCTGAACATCGCTAGCGCAGACGAACTGCTCGATGCCTACAAACGCTGTCTCGCCTCCAACTTCACCGACCGCTCCATCCACTACAAGTATGATAACGGTTTCGACTACCTCAAGGTCTACCTCTCTGTCGTAGTGATGAAAATGGTTCGCAGCGACATCGGTGCAAGCGGAGTGATGTTCTCTCTCGATACGGAGACCGGTTTCAAAGATGTCGTCTTTATAAACGCCGCTCTGGGTCTTGGAGAGAACGTTGTGCAGGGAACGATCAACCCCGATGCTTTTTATGTACATAAACCGACCTACAAAAAAGGCTTTAGAACCGTACTTAAACGTTCACTCGGTTCCAAAGAGAAGAAGATGATCTTCACCGATACTATCAACCTTGACAACATCGCTGTTGAATATACCAAGAACATCCCTACGACCCAAGAGGAACAGACACACTTCTGTTTGAGTGATGAGGATGTCATGGTGCTTGCAGACTATGCCATTAAAGTAGAGAACCACTACTCCAAAAAAGCTGGATTTGACAAACCTATGGATATGGAGTGGGCAAAAGATGGCATCGACGGGGATCTCTACATGGTACAGGCCCGTCCAGAGACAGTCCAAAGTCAGAAAAAAGGCAATGTCCTGGAGGTCTATCATCTTAATGAAAGTGGAAAAGTTCTCGTAAGTGGTCAGGCTATTGGAACCAAGATCGGACAGGGAAAAGCCCGCTATATTAGAGGTGTGGAAGACTTAAACACTTTTAAAGCCGGTGAAGTACTGGTCACTGACACGACCAACCCTGACTGGGAACCCATCATGAAGATAGCATCTGCCATCATCACCAACAAAGGCGGACGTACCTGCCATGCCGCCATACTTTCACGAGAGCTTGGTATCCCTGCTGTTGTCGGATGTGACAATGCGACAGAAATACTCTCTAATGCAGACGAAGTAACGGTAAGTTGCGCAGAAGGTGAAGATGGGCATATCTATGAAGGTATCCTGGACTTTGAGATACAAAAGACCAACCTCAGCAACCTGCCTAAAACGAAAACAGAGGTCATGATGATCCTCGGAAACCCTGATCTTGCCTTTTCTCTGAGTTCTCTACCTGTAGACGGCATCGGTCTTGCACGTATGGAGTTCATCATCAACGCCTACATCCAAGCCCACCCTATGGCACTGAAACATCCGGAAAAGGTCGATGAAGAGACCAGAACCAAACTCCATGAGTTGACAGAGGCC
>WGDB01000153.1 GCA_015493495.1 Helicobacteraceae bacterium
ATCCATTTACTATATGTTGAATAAACACCTGCCATAATCAAAACACAACTTGTACCTTTTATTTTTGCATCAATAGCTTCTTCTAGCTCTTCATCTGAACCATCTGTATGTATAGGGTCATCAATTGGAACGGAATGGTCATAATAACTTATATTCTCTTGCTCTAAGAATTCTGTAATTTTATCGTATGCATCTCCATAAGCCCAAGAGTGACTTATAAATAATCTATATGTTTTTGACATGTTAGTTCTCCTTTGTCATTTAACTCTTTAGTATCGGACATTTTATACACTATAGCCTTAAACTATCAGTTATTCGCACCTACAAAATGTCTCTATAATTAACAAAATATTGCAATACTAAATAAATAACTCCTATTTTTGAAGAGAAACTACTATTATAAAAATTATTTATGTCCTTTTAGACTAGAAAGTACCGTTATTTGGACAAAGTGTCCGGTATTCTCCCTATATCGTGATAAAAGGACATTATGTCCTGTTAGAGAGCTAGGACGAAACGTGAATTTTTAGATTGAGGTAAGGAGAAAAGCAGGGCTGAGTGCTGCAGTTGTTAATTGGTTCTGTTTTCTTTATCGTTAGTATCATCTTCTATATCTTCCTCAACAATATAACGATTATTTTGCGCGGTATTTTTAGCAGCCATGATGAACCAAGCGAAGATGCTTATAACACTAATAGCTGCTACGATTTCAAAGCCTAACATTACTCTGTTCTCTCCCAAAATGTACCTTGCGCGGTGTCCATGATGCTGACACCAAAGGCCATGATCTCATCACGAAGCAGGTCAGATTTTTCGAAGTTTTTCTCTTTTTTGGCATCACTACGTTGTGCTACCAAGTCATCTATTTTCTTTTTTGTATCCGCGTCAAGTCCAAACTGGAAGTACTCAAATGGGTTTTGATGTCCAAAACCGAGTACTTTTTCGATGAAAGCCAAGTCCGAAGTACTTTGACGTTTTATGAGTTTGTCTTTTGGGTTGGCGTCTAAAGTTTCATTGGCATTGGCCACCATCTCATCAATAATAGCAAGCCCTAGAGAGACATTTAAGTCATCACTTAAGGCCTCAAGTAGTTTAGTTTTCATCTCGGTTTTTTCATCAGCGATTTTCATACCAAAAAGACGTTTTTTAAGACGGTACATCTTGTCTAAACGCTTTTTAGAAGCGAGCAGGTCTTGTTCGTTGAAGTTGAAGTTTGAGCGATAGTTTGTACTAAGTAGGTAAAAACGTAGCACCTCTCCATCATACACTTTGAGTGCGTCTTTGATGAAAAAACTGTTACCCAGACTCTTACTCATCTTCTCACCGTCTATGTTGACAAAACCGTTGTGCATCCAGTAGTTGGCCAGTTCATGATTGCTCGAACATCGGGTCTGTGCCGCTTCGTTCTCATGGTGAGGGAAGAGCAGGTCTGCACCACCACCATGGATGTCGATGGCAAATTTGTCATCACCCGCGAGGTGCTTCTCTATCATCGCAGAACACTCCGTATGCCAACCCGGGCGACCTGCGCCAAAAGGGGATGGAAATGTTAGGCTTTTGTCATTTACTGATTTCCACAGAGCGAAGTCAGCAGGGTGCTTTTTTGCAGTAGAACTCTCTACACGCTCTTGACGGTCATCATCGTTTTGTTTGTTACCTGAGATGCTAAGGTATTTCTGATCACTTTGGGTGTCGAAGTAGACATCTCCATTTTCTATCTGATAGGCATGGTTGGTGTCTATGAGCTTTTGGATGAGTTCAAACATGGCTTCTAATGACTCTGTGGCTTTTGGCTCGAGAGTAGGGCGTTCTATACCCAGTGCCGACATGTCTACATGGTAGGCTTCTGTGAACTTGTCGGTGATGTCAGTAATGCCAACACCCTGTTCTGCCGCTTTTTTGATGATCTTGTCATCAATGTCTGTGATGTTACGCGCATAAATGACATTATGGCCATTGGCCTCTAGTACACGGCGTAGCAGGTCAAACACCAAGGCACTCTTAGCGTGACCCAAGTGAGCATCGTCATAAACAGTAGGACCACAGACATAGAGTGTGACTTGTTCTTTTGAGAGGGGGATGAATTCGCGTTTGGTCTTTTGTACAGAGTCGTAAATGAACATAATGTAATGGTTCCTAGTGTAGAGGTCGTAATATGCCCTCTATTTAATAGGCGAATTATAACACACTGCACAAGGAATTTTAGGCAGTAATATAGGGTGTGATAAAGCTTTTGAAAATTAGGAGAAGTATGGTCAAAATGATAGCACCAATGAGCAAGAAAAACATGTTTTTAGATTTTAGGATTTTAAAGAAGTTTTGGCTTCCAAAAGCTCTAATCGTGAAGACAAAGCTGACAAAACCACCCAGTGTGCTGGCTAGTGCCAGACCTGCGACACCTAGAGGTTGGATGAAACTGAGCGCAAACACAACATAGACACCCAACGAGAGTGTAGCAATCTTGGCGGCTTTCATCTGCATCTCTTTGGCATATAGCCAGAGAGCAAAAAGCTTTTGTATACCAAAAGGCAGCAGACCAACCAGATACATTTGTAACACAACAGTACTATTCTTGGTGTCCTCAGCACTAAAGGCGCCCCGTTGAAAAAGTAGCCAGATGATCTCTTGAGAGAGGATGATACCGGTAATGGTACTTGCCGTCAGCACAAATGCTAAAAACCAGAAGGCTTTGCTTAAAAAGAGAATGGCCTTTTCTTCATCTTTGTTACGAAGGTAACGGGCAATTCGTGGGAAAAGGGCAACTGATGTAGCGATAGCAAAAAGTGCCAGTGGCAGTTGAAATATACGGTTGGCATAATAGAGATAAGAGATACTTCCAGAGACCAAAAATGATGCTAAAAAGGTGTCAAGGAAGGCAGAGACCTGTGCGGTGGAGTTTCCCCACATAGCAGGAAAAAAGTTGTTCCTGAACTTTTTTGTCTCCTCTTTGATGATGACACTTTTGACTTTGAGATGTTTAAACCCACCATAAAGCAGTTTCATCAAGCCCATCTTTTTAATGGCGATGATATGTGCAACAAGCTGCAGTATCCCACCGATCACGACACCAAAACTAAGATAGTAGACAGTCTCGGCTTGAGTATGACCTTTACTCAGCAGTAGTGCGGCGATGAGAGAGAGGTTAAGAAGGGCAGTACTAAAAGCGGTGGTGGCAAAATGGTGTTTGTATTGCAGCATGCCACTTAAGAAGGTCATGGCAAAGATAAGAGGCAGGTACCAGAAGTTTATGGCGACGTAAGGTGCGGCAATAGCAATGGTCTCGGCATCAAAACCGACGGCAATGGCCTTGGTGAAGAGCCCAGGAACAAGGTTGACGAGTAGGGTGATGACCAAGATAATGCTTGAAAAAACTAAAAAGATATGGGCAGAAAAAACAGCCTTGTGCGCTGAACGTGCGAAGGCAGGTAAAAAGACTTGGGTAAAAGCACCCTCAGCAAAAATACGTCTAAAAAGGTTGGGCAGTTTAAAAGCGATAAAAAAGATGTCACTGTAGACATTGGCACCGAGGATGGAAGCGGTCAGAAGATCGCGGATAAATCCAAGTACCCGTGAAAAAAGGATGCCAAAACTGTTGGTGAAGATGTTTCTAAACATGGGTGTCCCGTGGTGATTTACGTTATTTTAACCGATAATTGATTAAAATGTATCTTCAAATAAAAAGACGATTTTTCAGAGACTGCTTTAGAGTCTGTGTAGAGTTGTTCATAAGGAACAAGATGATTGTTGGGATAGAGGGATATCTCGTAAGAAAAGTGAGTGGGACTCACTTTTTTACGAGTAAAATAAGATTAATGGAGACTCTATGATCGTAGGCATAGAGGGCACCATTGAACACAAAGAGCCTACCTTTGTGCATGTAAATACAAATGGACTTATTTATGAGGTCTTTATTTCACTACAAAGTTACAGTGCGATTACAAGTGAGCGTGTGAAGTTATATACTTCACACATTATTCGTGAAGATGCCCAACTGCTTTATGGCTTTATTGATAAAAGTGAAAAAGTGCTCTTTGAACGCCTTATTAAGATCTCGGGTGTTGGACCTAAGGTCGGTATGGCGATCTGTTCTACTTTTTCTGCTTCGCAGTTTGGTGAGGTCATCGCCTTAGGTGATATTAACCGTCTTAAAAA
Organism: Helicobacteraceae bacterium; assembly: GCA_015493495.1. Classification (GTDB taxonomy): domain Bacteria; phylum Campylobacterota; class Campylobacteria; order Campylobacterales; family Sulfurimonadaceae; genus Sulfonitrofixus. The sequence goes on from WGDB01000153.1 coordinate 4,153, forward strand.
GGTCCCCGGTATCGGTCCCAAAAGTGCAGGGCGTATACTTGTTGAACTTAATGGCTTCGACGCGATTTTAAGTGAACAAGACCCTGCTGCTAACCCAGCTGCAAGTGAAGCAAGTCAGGCATTAGAGTCATTGGGCTTTAAAAAAGAGCAGATCTCTAAAGTACTGAGTGGCTGTACGTCAACTGATACAGCAGGCTTGGTCAAAGAAGCTCTGAAAAAACTACAAAAATTATAATAGAGACTTAAAAGGATTATGTTGAAATTAGCAATACTATTTGGCGGAGCCAGTTATGAACATGAGATCAGTATCGTCAGTGCGATCACTGTTATGGAAAAACTCCACAACTTTAGCTTAGAATTCATATTTTGTGATCAGGACCACCGTTTTTATAAGATCGAAAGATCGCAGATGATGGCGAAGACCTTTGCCTCAGGTGCACATAAAAAGCTGCCACAACTCTCTGTAGAAAATGGTGCCTTTGTTCAAAAGAAGATGTTTGGTTCTGAACGTTTGGAGATGCCTGTACTTAACCTGATCCATGGTGCTGATGGGGAAGACGGTACCATCGCTTCACTGCTTGGTTTTTATGATATCTCTTACATCGGTCCCCGCCCGACAGCCTCTGTTTTCAGTTACGACAAGATGCATACCAAATGGTTTGCTGAGGCCATAGGTGTCAAGACCGTCGCTTATGAGAGTATGAATGTCAATGCTCGCAGTGAAATCAAGACTGCTCTGCCGTTTATCATCAAACCAGCCCGTTTGGGAAGCTCTATAGGTGTCAGTGTCATCAAAGAGACCTCTGAGATAGAGTATGCTTTAGATGTGGCTTTTGAGTTTGATGACAACATCATCATTGAGCCATTTATAGAGGGCGTTAAAGAGTATAACCTGGCAGGCTACAGTGCCAATGGGGGGATTCACTTCTCTATTGTCGAAGAGCCACAGAAAAATGAATTTTTGGATTTTGACAAAAAATATCTGGACTTTTCACGCTCTTCTGCTGTAAGTGAAGCTAAGATCGATGCCCCGTTGGTCTCTAAGTTAGAAAAGACTTTTGAACGCATCTATACCAACATGTTCGAGGGTGCTTTGATACGCTGTGACTTCTTTGTTGTTGATGGTGAGGTACTTCTTAATGAGATCAACCCGATCCCGGGCTCTATGGCCAACTACCTTTTTGCAGATTTCGAACATGTGATCAACGCACTTTTGGCAAACCTGCCTCAACAGCGCCGTCCGCAGGTCAACTATCAGTACATTCACTCCATCAACCAAGCAAAAGGTAAATAATATGGCTATGAAGTCTATCCAGTATAAACACCAGACCTTTCAGGTCTCTTACGATGTACTCAACCCTGAAAAAAGCAAAACAATGATCTTCTTACATGGCTGGGGTTCAAATAAAGAGCTTATGAAAGGTGCTTTTGGTGAGACTATGGATGCTTTTCGTCATGTCTACATAGATCTTCCGGGCTTTGGAAACAGTACCTGCAACCGTGCTCTGGTCACTGAGGACTACGCCAACATCATGGAGCTGTTTTTAGCACAGATCAATGCCAACCAAGACCACATGATCTTAGGGCACTCTTTTGGTGGTAAAGTAGGACTGTTGCTAAATCCTCAGATCCTTATCTTGGTAGGAAGTGCGGGTATTCCTGTGCCTAAACCACTTAAAATAAAAGCTAAGATCGCGCTCTTTAAGATGATCAAGTTTACGGGTATTACGAAACTGCGTTCTATGTTTGTGGCAGAAGATGCTAAAAAACTCTCAGAGATCATGTATCAGACCTTTAAAAATGTTGTGAATGAAGACTTCACACAGACCTTTAAAGAGTACAGTGGCAAAGCCCTTTTATGTTGGGGTAAAGATGACACGGCAACACCACTATGGACTGCTGAGAAGATGGTGGGATTAATGTCCGATACCCGCTTGGTCGTCTTTGAAGGAGATCACTACTTCTTTATGAAAGAGGCACCTGCTGTTGCAAAAGAAATCGAAACAACAGTCCTTCAAACACTTCAGCACTAAGGCCTTTTTATGGATCTTTTGACTTTATTTATCAATACACTCTTTGTAATGGCTTTAGGGTTTTACCTCATAACCAACCTCCAGTGGTATGATTACAAAATAGAACGTGTTGTCCTTAAACACCATAAACCTTTATGGCACTTTGGTCTGTTTGTCCTTCCTTTTATCCTCTACTATGCATTGGCCCAGTATTTCTCTATTGTCTTAGCGATCTATCTTTTTGCCTTGGCCTTTTGGTACTACAGGCTCGACAAAAAGCTGGTCTTTACCTGGCGAGTGAAACGTTTTTTGATCTTGCTGTTAGGCGTGACACTGCTTTTAAATATGTTGAGTGCACTTAAAGGTCTTGAAAGCCACTCCTTTGTCTTTCTCCCACTCTTTTTGGCTTATGTGATCAGTAAGGGGGTTGAGAACTATATGTTTTTGACCTATAAAAAAGAGGCACAAAAAAAGCTGTTGGCACGCAAGGATCTAAAAGTAGTCTGTGTGACCGGAAGTTACGGCAAGACGAGTATGAAAAATTTCATAGCACAGATACTCTCTCAAAAGTACAAGGTCTATGCCACACCACGCAGTGTTAACACCATCGCCGGACTGGTTCGAGATGTCAACATGGACCTTCCTGATGACACTGAGGTTTACGTCTGTGAAGCAGGTGCCCGTTTAAGAGGTGATATTTACACAATCGCACAGTTTGTACAGCCGCATATTGCTGTTGTTGGCAAGGTTGGACCACAACATCTTGAGTACTTTAAAACAGTTGAGAACATACAACGTACAAAGTTAGAGATCATTCAGTCTGATCGTTTGGAACAGGCCTTTGTCCACAAGGGTGTTACACAAGAACATCATGACAAAGTCACTTTCTTTGGTGATGCAGTAACAGATGTCGAAGCAACACTGGAGGGTCTCTCTTTTAAGATGCAGCTCCATGATGAGACCTTAGCACTTAAAAGTAAGATCTTAGGCAGTTTTAATACGATCAACTTGGAGGCCACTGTCTTGGTCGCTGATGCACTGGGTATGACAAGTGAAGAGATCACTAAGGGTGTCGAGGCACTGGAAAGTGTAGAGCATCGTCTACAGCGCATTGACGCGGGTGGTAAGATCATTTTAGATGATGGCTACAATGGAAACATAGACGGTATGTTGGAAGGAGTACGATTACTCTCTCTACACAGTGGACGTAAAGTGATCGTAACGCCCGGTTTAGTAGAGAGTACAGAGGCACTGAACCTTGAACTTATAGAGGCTATTAACAAGGTCTGTGACATTGCTATCGTAACGGGTCAGCTAAATGCTTCTCTTTTCAACCAGCATCTTAAGGTTCCTGAGAAGATCATGCTCTCTGACAAAAGTCAGTTGACTACAGTGCTTGGTGAAAAGACCCGTGCAGGAGACATCATCCTCTTTGCCAATGATGCCCCTAACTTTATATAAATGGATGCTCTCTTTCTTCTAAAAAAAATTGTGGGTGAGTTGATGAACCCGCTCTCAATAGGACTAATACTGGGTCTTTTTGGGCTTATTGCTTTGCATAAAGAGCGTTTGCGACTGGCCAAGTCTCTGTTAGGACTTTCACTGCTTTGGATCGCTTTTTTCAGTTATGCTCCGGTGAGTGATCTTTTACTAAAACCGCTTGAAGAGAAATACCCCGCACTGTTACATACACCTACAACGGTTGACTATATTTTAGTTTTGGGTAATGGACATAAAAGTGATGTATGTCTGCCTATTACTGCGGAGTTGGATCCAACGGCAGTTATTCGTTTAAATGAGGGCATCAGGCATTATAATAACTTAGGTGGCGCCAAGTTGGTTGTCTCAGGCTATGCGGGGCTTTTCGATGTGAATTGTCATGCCCAGATGCAAAAAAGATTGGCCATAGCACTGGGTGTGGATGCAGATGATATTATCACCTTTGATACCACTCAAGATACAGAGCAGGAGGCTTATGAGATGAAAAAGCTGGTTGGTACTGCGCCTTTTATTTTAGTGACAACAGCCTCTCATATGCCAAGAGCTTATAAGATCTTTACCGCTATGGGGCTGCACCCTATTGCTGCACCTACGGACTATCATGTTCGGGGCAACAGTGAATGGTTACATATGCCTCGAGGGGCTGCCTTACGTGGAAGTGACATCGCTTTTCATGAATATTATGGATTAATTTGGGAGTGGCTTAAAAAATGGTAATGAACTTTTTTGGTATTTTAGAACGTATCACACGTTGGGTGGGTTATCTTGCCGGTACGATCTTAGCACTGCTTGTGCTGTTGGTTGTTTATGATGCTATGATGCGTTACCTGTTTCAGTCAGGTTCGGTCGCTCTGCAGGAGTTGGAGTGGCACCTTTTCGATATCGTCATCATGTTAGGTATCGCCTACACGCTGCAACGTGCGGCTCATGTGCGAGTCGACATCTTTTACGAGCAGTACTCTGTTAAGATGAGAAGTGTTGTGAACATGGTGGGTATCATCTTTTTTATTCTTCCTTTTTCTCTTTTGATCATCTATGTAGGTTTTGATTTTGTTATGATCAGTTTTGTACAGATGGAAGCTTCATCAGATCCCGGTGGTCTCTCTTACCGTTTTTTAGTCAAAGCGTTGATGCCATTGGCCTTTGCACTGTTGATCCTCCAAAGTGTGAGTGAACTGTTTAAAGAGTGGACGATTCTAAAGGGTGTGAAATGATAGCCTTAGCAATGTTTGTAAGTGCACTGTTTTTACTTTTAGTAGGTATCCCTGTGGCCTTTGTCTTTGGAAGTGTTGCTTTGATGTTCGCTATTTTCATTCCTGACATAGGACTTGAGGTCTTTAACTTACTCCCGTTCAGGGTCTTTGGGATCATGAGCAATGCGACTTTGATGGCAGTTCCTCTGTTTATTGCTATGGGGCTTGTTTTAGAGAAGTCTCAGATGGCAGAGAAGTTATTGATCTCAATGAGTCGTGCACTTCGAAGTGTACGTGGCGGTTTGGCCATCAGCGTTGTTCTTGTTGGAGCACTTTTGGCCGCCTCTACGGGTATCGTCAGTGCTTCTGTCGTGATGTTGAGTGTCATTGCACTGCCTCTGATGTTAAAAGCAGGTTATGACAAAGGCCTTGCGACCGGAACTGTGGCGGCCAGTGGTACGCTCGGACAGATCATTCCGCCATCCATCATCTTGATCATCTTAGGGGATGTGATGAGCGTGAGCGTGGGAGAGCTCTTTATGGGCGCTGTTTTACCGGGTCTTTTACTAGTAGGACTCTATATCGCCTATATTATCATTGTCTCATGGTTAAGACCTTCTATGGCACCTTCTAGTGATGAGATAGAGCCTATAGGCTTCTTTGAGCTTGTACGTGCTGTGGCACCACCACTGATGTTGATGATCGCAGTCTTGGGTTCTATATTTGCAGGTATCGCTTCGCCTACAGAGTCAGCTGCTTTTGGTGTTATCGGTGCACTGATCTTGAGTGCAAGTAACAAAACATTGGATTTTGAGATGATACGCTACGCGATGCTTGAGACTGTAAAACTCAGTGGAATGATCTTTATGATCCTCATTGGTGCGACTGCCTTTAGTCTGGTCTTTAATGAACTTGGTGGTACCGACATGGTCTTGGAGTTCTTTAGTGAAGATATAGGAGATGTCTGGATCTTTATCGGGGTATCAATGCTGGCCATATTTATCTTAGGATTTTTTATCGACTTTATCGAGATCTCATTTATTATTGTGCCAATTTTAGTACCGGTAATGGATGCTTTTGGTATCGATCCTATCTGGTTCGCTGTTTTGATCGCAATGAACTTGCAAGCTTCATTTTTAACCCCGCCATTTGGGTTGGCACTCTTCTTTTTGAAAGGGGCGGCACAAAAAAGTGTGACGACATTGGAAATCTACAAAGGGATCATCCCTTTTATTCTTTTACAAGCCTTGGCCTTGGGTCTTGTTGTGATGTTCCCTGACTTGGTGTTTGCGTTTATCTAAAGTACGGGTGTTAAGTATTACGCCACCAACTAAACATCTAAACTTCAGATGTTTAGTTGGTGGCGTAATATTAGCAGTTGGGAGATTGTGGAAACAACAAAGTGTATGTTTTAAAAGCGTCAAGAGCTACATATACTTTGCTCTTGGAACCCATGACTTCACTCTTGGCTATATAAGACGTTAATGGGTGATCTTGATCTCTATACGTTTGTTAAGGTAGTTAGCGGCTGGGTCGTTTTTATCTGCGATCGGTTCACTCTCGCCACGTCCTTCAACACTGATACGATCTTCAGCTACACCATACTCTATAAACAGTGCTTTGACTTCATTGGCACGCTTAAGAGAGAGTTCCTTATTGAAGGCACGACGTCCTTTGGTGTCAGTATGTCCAATGATCGTGACCTTGCTCTGCTCTTTTTGAAGTTCTAGTGCATATTGTTTAAGAACATCTTTTGATTCATCATCAAGTGTATATGATCTAAAGAGGTAAGGGACAAACAGCGTAAGTGATTTGACCTTGTCATGATCATCACGGACAAGTACCTCTTGTTTACTTTGGGGAGCCTCTGTAAGGTTGTGGTCTGCTTTGGTGATGTAGACAGGACTTTCTATTATGTTCTCTTGGTGAAGGGGTTTTGTAGTGTTGACTTCTACAGATACTATACTAATATTGTTTTCAACAGGTTCTGGCGTTGTTGAGATTATTGTCGGTGTATTGTCTTCGTTTCCAAATGCGATATTGACACCGGCAAAGACTAAGATATTACTTTTTTGCAGGTTCTGAAGGCTCATCGATGCTTCGAGTTTTATAGAGACTTTATCAGCAACATGAAGTTTAAGACCTGCTCCGGTACCAAGAACATAGGTGTTCGCTCCAATAGGAGCATTTTTATTAATATACTGATACCCCAATCCTGCTTTGACAAAAGGTGTTAAAAGGGCAGTATATTCCAAGTCATAGACACCACTTAGTAAAAGAAGCTGACCCGTGACCTTACTCTCATCTTCATAAAGTTTTATAGTAGGTGCTACAAAGTATGAGATCTCAGGTTTTATGGGAAAGTCCAGGTCATTATATTGAAACTGCACACCATACATCATACTTCTCTCTGCACCAATAGATGTACCGTTTTCTGAGAGACCGATGACGGGTGAGATCTCATATAGATACATTTGTTCAGCATAAAGAGATGTTAAACAAGTAAGAGTAAGTATAAGTTTGCGCATAGATTTATTATACTCCAAAGTGCTGTAAATATATTGATTTTAGACTGAAATCATAAAAAGTATCTATGATAAAAGGAAATAACTTAGTACTCATTACTGAGAAGGATTATAACACGCCGGTTCTTTTCCCTGCCTAATGCTGTTGTGTTGTCTGCAACAGGATTGATCTCACCAAGGCCTTCTATGGTGATACGTTTGGGGTTGACACCATCTTGGACAAGTTGTGTCCGTACGGCATTGGCACGTTTAATAGAGAGTGTGGCATTAAAAGCACGCGAACCTTTGTCATCAGTATTACCAACAATGGTGATTTTTTTAGCTCTGTTTTCTGTACTGTTGAGGGACTCTGCTGCATTTTTGAGAGATGCTTTAGAGTCATCTGTCAATGTTGCTTTTGCGTACTCGAAACGTATCTTATGTGGTGAAAAAAGTTTTATTGGTGTTTTTGTTACAGATACAGACACAGGTGCAGCCAGTTGGATGACCTTAGGACAAACTTCACACTCTTTTTCAGGTGGTCGTTCTACATATTTTCGTCCAAATTTAAAGTTTAGTCCACCCAAAGCCAACAGGTTTGTATGTTCTTTCCCAACAGTGAGAAGTACTTCGAATTTCAAAGCCCAGCGTTTGCTTAGATGTAGTTTGAGACCACCACCGACATCTGCGAACGGAGAAGAGGGTGGTGATTTTGGTACATCAGAAAAACTTTGGTATCCGACACCCGCTTTGACATAAGGATTTAACAGTTTGGTGTAAGGGATGTCATAGACACCGTTTCCCATTATAGAGACATAACGGGTATGTGAATTGGTAGCATCATCATAAAGAGAGATGTTTTGTGAATAGATAAAAGAGATCTCAGGTCTAATTGGAAAGTCCAAACCATCATACTGAAACTGAAGATCATAGGCGAGACTTCTGTTGATGTTCTGATTAAAACCGTTTTCAGAATCACCTATTAAAAATGAGACCTCATTGATATACTCTTTATTCTCTTGAGCATAAAGAGATAATGATAAAAAAGCGATCAAAAAAAGTTTATACATATAGTGTTTCTTCTGCCTTAGAATAAGTATATTAAATAACTC
>WGDB01000154.1 GCA_015493495.1 Helicobacteraceae bacterium
AAGGTGTAAAAAGTACCCATAAAATTTTGGTCACTTATGGGCTGAAAAACAATAGTTACGGGAAAGTAGTAGTAAGAGAGATGAAAAGATCAGGTGTTGTACCAGATGTCGTAAAACTACCAAACACAGGGCATGAAATGAGTCAAGAGAGTATTCATGCTATTAGACAATGGATTGATGCATTATAAAGTTTATTTAGCAGATTTTGCTATCATGCGGAACTTCTAAAATGCATGAGTAGAGATATTTTATATTTAACAGTCCCTATGAGTTTATTTTATAAAGATCATTTTTCAACTCCCCCAGTCGCTAGTACTTACTAAATATCATAAGTAAACAATCATTACAAATCCGACCAGCCTGATAAATAAGGTCAGTCCAGATTTTATGTCACTTTAACACTCTATCTTTTTCATCGCCATGACAGCTGCCATGACGATAGGGTAATTGGTCGGTGCAGCCGTAAGCATCGGTTGGGTAGCCACCTGAATGGACATCACTTTGTAAACACTCTGGGCACTCTCTATCATCAGACCTATGATGTTGATCATCTCTCCGGTCTCACTACCGCCTACGATCTGACCCCCTATGATCTGGCCGCCATTTCTTGTCACTACGAGTTTGACCAACTGTTTTTGTGCACCAGGGATGGTCGCCGGATGACGGTTCATACCACTGAAGGTTCCTACTACTATATCCATTCCGGCTGCCCTTGCTTCATCTTCAGTAACACCTGCCGACGAGAAAGCGCTGTTTGCGATCATGGTAGAAAAGATCGCGATGGTGCCACTGAAACCCTTGATGTATTTGAGTCCATACAAAGAGCTTCCGGCCACCCTGCCCTCTGCTGCCGATGTAGAAGCCAGCATCACTTTGGAAGGAGTCTTGGTGATGAATGCCCGTCGGGCACTACAGTCACCAACAGCAAAGACATCATGGTTTTCAGTACGCATGTATTCATCAACCCAGATACCTCCATAATGACCAAGAGAAACTCCTACCTTCTGTGCCAGTTCGGTGTTGGGTTTGTACCCGGTAGCAAGGATGACTACATCCGTGTCAATGACCTTTCCGCTTTTGAGTGTGACTGCGTTGACCGTGTTGTCATTATTTTTGTCTATGATGGCCGTGACCCTGTCGCTGCCTATGAAGGTAACACCCGCCTCTGCAAGCAGCAGTTCTGCCTGTGCGGCTATCTCTGAGTCAAATGCACCTTTAAGTATGTGTCTGCTGCCACCGACGACTGTCACGTTCTTTCCGCTTGAGACAAGCTCCATAGCCATCTCAATACCTATAAAGCCTGTCCCGACAACTACGACATCATTTCTTGACTCAATGTAGGCCTTTGCTTTGTCTATAAGGGCTTTGTTCTTGGCTACCGTAAAGACGCCCTCCATAGCTAGAGCATGACGCAGAGACTCATGTACAAAGGGCTTGGAGCCTGTAGCAAAGACCACTTTGTCAAAAGAGATCGCCTCATGCATGGTAAACGCGATCTTGTCTTTAAAGTCAATGTCTCGTACCTCTCCCAAAAGAGTAGAGATCCCCATTTCCGCCGCTGCGCCGCAGGAAGCAACATCCTTGTCACTGCAGCCAAGTGTCTCACCGAAGATATAAGGGATCGCACAAGGTACCAGTTGCTTTTCAAACTCTCTGACGACCAGAACCTCTCTGTCCGGAAAGTTCATCTTGGCTGTCACCGCCGTCACACCGCCTGCCGGACCACCGCCAATGATTAGAATGTCACAACTTTTCTTTTCCATAATAGTACACCCTCTTTTTTTTAGTATACTCCTTTTGCCCTAAAGAAGTTCGATTGTATTGGCCAGTTTAGTAAGCAAGAAGAAACGCTATTTTTTAAAAGATCTTGTACTGCCAAAGCTCCCATAAATAGTAAAAAATTGAATAAAACCATAAAATATAATATATTTTACTTTGAGGACAACAGAGAAATCGTTTTCTAAAAAGATGATCTACATTTAAGTACACTTATAATTAACATAATATGATAGAAATCATGTCCTTATATTAGGTAAACAAAGTTATAACAACTATGAAGAGAGAAATACGTTGTCCAACGGGTAAAATAGCTACAAAGGCTTCTATAACCCCTTTGTGTAGGAGAACTCTGATATAGCTTTCTGCTGTTATGACATATAATACCTTTATGCTTTACTCAGAAAAAAGAATATACGTTGTCAAACAATTTATCCTCATCATAGCTACAGTAATGTTTGCTTTTGGTGTATGGCGGATCTATACACATAACAACGTCGCGCAGGCCTTAAGTGATTTCGCTGTAACTACTGTACTTATTGTTGCCAGTATATTGATCCATTACCGTCCGGGGTCTTACAATATAGTAACGGTTGTAGGTCTCATTCTCGATCTTGGTTTTATACTTTTCGCTATTGAGAATCTACCCCATGCTGCAAGTTCAATGTTGTGGATGGCCTCTTTTGTTCTTTTGGCATTTTTGCTGCGTTCACGTTCAGAAGGGTGGTACTGGACCGCTCTAGTTATTGGTACAACCCTCATACTTAACTACTATTTTATGCCACTGCGGTACACCAACTTCGAAATCGTCAGCTTTATCATCAACTTGGTCATCGTCTCTTATTTCGCTACTTGGTATGAACAGATGTATGAAGAAAAGATCATTATGTCTGAACAGCTCAACAAGCAGCTTGACACCCTCGTATACGAACGTACAAAAGCACTTGTAGAAGCCAACAAAAAAGCCCTTTTTGCTCAGGAACGCGCTCAATCAGCTTCTCGTGCAAAAAGTACATTTTTAGCAAATATGTCACATGAGATCAGAACCCCGCTTAATGCGATCAACGGTTTTATTTCTCTACTGAAAAAAGATGAGACCGACACTAAAAAACAACAACAGATGGAGATCATCGAAGAGGCCTCTGCTATTTTGACAGAGCTCATCAGTGATATCCTGGACCTCAGTAAGATCGAAAGCGGTCATATGGAGCTACACACCACTGATTTTTTAGCCCAAAAGTTTTTTCAGTCGACCATAGACCTGTATCAAGCAAAAGCCAGTGAAAAGAACATTCGAATAGAGAGTAACCTAAGTGATACTCTGACAGATACACTTGTACTGCACAGTGATGCTCTGCGTCTGAGACAGGTACTCAATAACCTCTTTTCCAATGCCATAAAGTTCACACCTGACCATCAACAGATCTACTTCAGTGTAGACTACCATGACGGCGAGCTTCGGATGTGTGTTCGAGACACCGGTATTGGCATCCCTGAAGATGAACTTGAGCAGCTTTTTCATCCTTTTATACAGACCAGCAACAACACTAAAAGTGATTACGGAGGAACAGGTCTTGGAATGGCCATCTCTTTACAGATCGCCAAACTTATGGGAGGAGACCTCACCGTCGAAAGCAAGCAAGGTGAAGGAAGCTCTTTCTTTTTCACTGCCCCTATCAGTGTTGGTACTGCTGTATCATCTGAAGATGAAGCACCTAAGGTGGAAGTACCTTCACAGATCAATGCACACCTCTTGATCGTCGAAGATGTTCGGGCCAACCAGATGTATCTTAAGATGATACTTGATCGCTATCACATAACCCATGACATTGTTGATGATGGTCTTAAAGCTGTTGAGATCTGTCAAAATCATCATTATGACCTCATCTTAATGGATGAGAACATGCCAAAAATGGACGGTATAGAAGCGATGAAAGCCATCAAAAAATATGAGGCTGAAAACCATCACGACCATACACCCATCATCGTCTTGACTGCCAATGCCATCCAGGGAGACAAGGAACGTCTGCTGCATGCCGGTATGGATGATTATCTTAGTAAACCTGTAGATGCCGATGTGTTGCTAGCGACTATTGTCAGTAACTTAAAAAAGTATCAAGCAACACCATACAATCTAAAGTAAAATAAATTCAAAGTCAGTATCACTGAGATTAATTATTGTACGCTCTCAGTAATATCTTTGTTCTTCATAGCAATTGTAAAGACAGCACCATTTTTGTTGTTTTTAACACTTAAAGTACCTCCACAATGCTCTTCTACAATAATTTTACTCATATAAAGTCCCAATCCGGTACCGTCTTTGGCACCTTTTGTTGAAAAGTAAGGATCATATATCTTTGTTATGATCTCTTCATCAATCCCGCCGCCATTGTCTTCAACACGTAAGACTGGATTATGCGAATTATTCTCATCAGTATATGTAGAAATACGGATCACTGGGTCTTTTGGCTTCGCCTCCAGCAATGCATCTTCTGCATTTTTCATGAGATTAAGAATAACCTGTTTCAACTCATTTGCGTAGATCTTTACACGATTGTTGTATTTAAAGTCCACAACAACTTTGATATTTTTATTATCAAGTGAAATCTGAATAATATTTAACACATCTTCTATTACCGCTTCAAATGTTGTCTCTTCTTTCTCTTTGTTCTTTTTAAAAAATCCTCTAAAATCTTCTATGGTTGTACTGAGGTGCTGAGAATAGCTTGATATCTTATGCAGTCTGTTGTCAAAAAAATCAGCATCGTATTTTTTGCTCGAATTTTTAAGTATCAGGACATTTGTTGTCGCACTGATAGCTGCAAGCGGCTGACGCCATTGATGGGCGATCATACTGATCATTTCACCCATCTGGGCCAAATGTGTCTGCTGCATCATCATCTGCTCCTGGGCACGATTTTTTGCAACTTCTTCTTGCACTCTTTTTTCCAGACTACTGTTCAGTTCCTGCAACTCTTTTGTCCTTGCATCCACCTCTCTGGCAAGAATGTTTTGAACATCCATCAGGCGCTGCATCGACTCTTCTTTTATTTTTTCATACAAACTGGCGATGGCAGCTATAATAAACATGTTGAAAATCCAGACTAAAAAATCTTTAAGACCAAGCCCCAGCAAGCTATTGTCATAAACAAAAAGTGTCACGAGAACAATGATAAAAGCTGTAAACCATCGCCACCCTTCACGTTTGTCCAAAAGATAAAACAACAGATAAAAGGTTGTACCAAACCAAATGAACTGCGTCACCCGCTCTTGGGAATAGAGCATCAACACAAACAACGTAGCAAAATCACTGACAAAGACTACTCTTGCGATCAGCAAAAATCGTTTTTCATCAGCATTATTAAGCTTATAGTAGCTGAAATAGAGTATTGCCATTAAAAGAAAATTATTTGCCACCTGAAGATAATTTGCATTATATGCACGATAAACTGTCATAACGGTAACAATAACAAGGATCAGAGCAATAATTCTTTTAAGTAAAATAACTTTATTGTTCAAAGCTGCCTTATTCAATACATCTACCGCCTCTTATCCTATAAACTTCTGTATGGTGTAAAGCAGTTTCTCATTGTCAAGCGGTTTGCTCAGATACGCATCCATACCCGCATTCATGAAAAACTCTTTATCACCCTTAAGTGCATTTGCTGTCAGAGATATGATCGGTACGTGATTGAGGTCACCTTCTCTCTCTAAACGCATGATCTCTTTTGCTGCAGCGACACCGCCTAGTTTTGGCATGTTCTCATCCATCAAGATCAGATCATATGTCTGTGTCTTGAACTTTTCGATCGCTTCGAGACCATTAACTGCTGTATCATAGGTCAAACCTGCTTTTTGCAGCAAGATACCAAGAAATAATCGGTTGGCCTTGACATCCTCAACAATAAGAACATGTCCATGAAAGTGTCGTTTGGATGCGATTTCTTCTTCAACCTCTTTTTTCGTCTTGTCACCGATCGCCATCTTTATACGTAATGTGAATGTACTCCCTTTGCCTTCTTCACTTTCAAGCGTCAACCTGCCACCCAACAGACTCGCCAATTTAGCGCTGATAGCCAAGCCCAGTCCCGTACCGCCATACATCCGGCTTGTTGACTCTTCAGCCTGTACAAATGGTTCAAATACATGTTTTTGTTTCTCTGCAGATATACCGATACCACTATCTGCTACTACTACAATCAATGTTCCCTCTTCAAACATCACCTTACATGTAATAGAAGCGCCCTCCGGCGTGAACTTGACAGCATTTGAAAGCAGGTTTGAAATGATCTGCTTGATTCGATATACATCTGAAAAAAGGCATTCTGGTATCTCTTTTCCATATTCTATATTGAACATAATACCTTTTTGAGCAGCTTTTTCCTGAAAAAGTTCTATGATATCTATGAGATCTTTATAAGGGCAGAAGTTGATAGCTTCTACTACCAATTTATCACTTTCTATTTTACTGATATCAAGAATATCACTGATGACCTGCAACAAAAGGTCCATGGAGCTTTTGATCACTTCAAAGTACTTCATACGCTCTTTGTCTTGCTCTTTTTCAGAGAGTAAAGAGATAAAACCGGAAATAGCATTAAGTGGTGTACGGATCTCATGCGACATATTTGCCAGGAACTGACTTTTTTGCAGTGAGGCTTGTTCAGCAGCTTCTTTAGCGATACGTAAAGAGTTGTTCATCTCTTCAAGCTTGTTTTGATGTCGGGAAAGTTTTTCCTGATTCATGAGCGATTTGACAATACGAAAAATAATCTTTTGAAACTGCATTATCTTGATAGGTTTAAGAATAAAGTTCGATACACCCATATCAATCAGCTGTAGAAGATAATCTGACTCATTATGAGCAGATATTATAACAACCTGTTGCTCTTCTCTGAGCTCCAAAATCTGTTCGATCATTTCTATACCATTCATGTTTGGCATATTGATATCGGTGATTACAATATCATAATATCTTTTATTATCGATATGATATTCTTTGTACTGTTGAAGACCTTCTACACCATCATTGGCAGTATCAATATGTTTAAAATACTCATGTAACATATCACTGGTACTCTCACGTACCATTTCATTGTCTTCAACATAAAGAACTGTTAACGTTCTACCAAAGTCTTCTATGATCTGAAAATTATCATCCATGATTTATTCACCTATTTCTTATACCTTATTATAAGACATAAAAGCTGTTTGAATTCTTCACACAACAATTCATAGACAGTAGTTAAGGTCATATAAGAAATAGAAATGTTTCTACAAGGCTCTGCCAAACCGTATACAAAAATTTAAGTGAATATGGAGTATTCTTTCTATTTATATTTGTAATCTATATTATAAGTTCTCAAAAGGATTAATGTGCAAAAAATAATTCCTATTAACAAAGAATATGTCCATAAAAGTAATGCCGAAAATGTTCTTATCAGTGATATAGAACGCTATGATGATCTATTTCACACTTCAATCATTGTTGATACCAAACACCCCTTTTTCTTTGAACACCCACGAGAACATGTTCCGGGTCTTCTGCTGGTCGAAGCAGGACGGCAAAACGCGATGGCCATTGTCCATAAGTACTATGATATCGATTTCGAGCAAGCTTTTTTCATCAACGACTTTCAGATGAAATTCACAGGCTTTGCAACCACATCCTTACCACTAAGCATTAAAAGCAAAGTCATCAACAACAACTCTAAGTCCAAAAACTATTTGCTGCTTGATTTTGAGATCACCTTTTATCAAGAGGCGAAGCAAGTCGCTTTTTTAAGTGTGACCTTTACTATTGCCAGTCCAAAACTACTTGCAAGACTTGAAAGAAGAAAAGGATGAACGGATATAACATAGCAGTTATTGGCTCAGGCATCAGCGGGCTGGCCACAGCATACGAACTCCACTCCAGAGGGTACAATGTTACTGTTTTTGAAAAAGACCTTAGCATTGGCGGTAGACTAGGTACCCAAAAACTGAGAGAAAAAGATGTCAGCCTCGGCGGGAAGAACATAGGTAAAAAATATGTAGAGTTTAGACGGATGTGTAGAGAACTGCATGAAGATAACTTTGAAAAGTTTGGTTTGAACTCTACCTCTTCAAACACCTCTTTGCGCATTGATAAAGACAGGCCCTTTAAAAGTCTTCTGAGCATCTTAAGCAACATACCGTTTTCAGACATCTTAAAAATGCTTCCAATGATACAAGCGATCAAACAAAATCGTGAAAATGCCTACTTATCCGGCCCTTACTTCAAAACGCTGAAAAACAAGGATACCCTGCTGAGCGATCTCTTCTCAGAAAAAAGTATACTTGGTATTATCAGACCTTTAGTGGTCAGGAACAATGGTGCTGAAGCTAATGAACTTAGCCTTGAGACTTTCGGTACAAACCTGGCCATGGTACTGGATTCATATGAACAGTTTACTGATGGCCCGCAGCATCTATTTGAAAAGCTATCTGACATCATCACTATGAGAGTTAATACGCAAGTATCATCACTCTATGTTAAAGATGGCGTAAGCGAAGGTGTCATACTGCAAGATGGATCTAAAGAACTTTTTGACAGCATCGTTATTGCAACAACAGCAGATATAGCTTCTCAACTGCTCAAACCGGTATATTCCAAACTATCAAAAGTACTTGAGAAAATACGCTATAACCCTGTCGGTATCTTAGTCGCAGAGTATCCTGCTGATGTTTTTACTACGGAACAAAGAGCTTTTATATTTCCCCCCGACCACCACTTGAGCAATGCCGGAGCCTACGGTATGAACGAACTCAATATTGTACGATATACCTTTAGTGGAAAAACTTCACATGACTTTCTTGCATCAGAGCCGAGTAGCGAGGAACTGCTGAGAATTGCCCAGCAGGAGTTCACTGAGCATACAGGGATAACACTCCCAAAACCACTCAAAGCAAAGACCGGTACAGTTTTAAGCTCAGGACTATCAGCATATTCAAAAAACCACACCCATACCCTCTCTGAGATCAGAGAAAACCTATCAGAGATCTCGGATCTGTATCTGGCGGGAGATTATATTGAGGGTGTGTCCATAGAAGCATGTTATCGTTCTGGTTTAAATGTAGCAAAAGAGATTCAGATCAAAAAAAGTTAATCTGATCTTACAAAACAAGGTGGTACCATTAAAAATGATGAAAAAAGCACCCTGGATTTTAACGCTCTCAAGTCTGCTGTTGCTGACTTCGTGTAGTGAAGACATCACTAAAAGCACCACAACACAGACACAAAAGCTCTTAGCACCATCAGGTACTCAGATCTATTTTGGTGCCTTTGCTGACTTTGGCGGTTCCGAAGACAACGTCACTGCCCAAAAAGTCAAAGATTTTGAAATACTTGTTGGAAAAAAGATAGCATGGGCATATTTCTCTGACAACTGGTATAACGGCATCACCTACCCCAAAGCGGACATCCATGCCATACACGATAGCGGCAGTGTCCCCTTTGTCCGTCTCATGCCAAGAAGCGATGAGATACAAGGACGTGCCGAAACACACTTTTCACTGCAGCATATCATCGACGGAGACTTTGACAGTGCCTTGCGTGAATGGGCTACAGCAGCCATACAAGACGACATCCCACTCTTGGTAGATTTTGCAGTCGAACCCAACGGAGACTGGTTTCAGTGGAGCGGTCTCTTCAATGGTGGATCACAAACAGACGGCTATGGTGACCCTGACTATCCTGATGGACCTGAACGCTACCGTGATGCCTATCGCCATATCATCAACCTCTTTAACGCTCAGGGGGCCAAACACATCACATGGTTCTTTCATTTCAATTATGCCTCTTTTCCAGACAGTGATTGGAACAAACCACGCTACTATTATCCGGGTGATGACTACATAGACTGGGTGGGTACCAGTCTGTACGGTGCACAGGAGGTCACTGAAGAGTGGGATGGTCTGGAGTTTTCCACACAGTTGGAGATTTACGCTGATGATGCTCAGGCTATCACAGCCATAAAACCTATGGCACTTCTGGAGTTTGGTGTGACAGATCATCATCCAGATGGCAACAAAAGTGCTTGGTTCAACGATGCCTTTGACACCATACTCTCCAACCCCTACATCACTTTTTCTGCCATCTCCCCCTGGCATGAGACATGGGAAAATGAAGATGGTACATTCTCAAGTATCCGACTTGATTCATCTGCTGAAGTATTAAAAACGTTTAAAGAGCGTATTGCAAATGAAAGATTTATATCAACACTCACTTTTACAGATAACACTAAATAAAGTATAAAATGTATTAAACTTCAGTATTCTATAAATGAATATATATAGCGCTAAGCGCTATAATCTATGTATGATGAACATTAAAGCAAACTACATTGACCTTCAAAATAGAGAGATATATCCTGCTATTATAGAGATCAAAGATAAAAAAATCCATGCTGTCGCTAAAATCAACGAAGTACTCTCTACCTACCTGCTCCCCAGTTTTATCGATGCCCATATCCATATAGAGAGCTCCATGCTCGTGCCTTCTGAATTTTCCAGGATCGCGGTAAGACACGGAACGGTCGCTACCGTAAGTGATCCTCATGAGATCGCCAATGTCCTGGGTGTCAAAGGGGTTGAGTTTATGCTTGAAAACGCCGAAAAGGTGAACTTTCACTTTAACTTCGGCGTCTCTCCCTGTGTACCGGCCACACTATTTGAGACAAGCGGTGCCACGCTAGATGTCGATGCCGTCAAAGAACTGCTGCAAAACCCCAGACTCAACCACCTCTCAGAAGTGATGGCCTTTCCGAGTGTTCTCAACGATGACCCCGAGATCATGGGCAAGATAGCCGCAGCGAAAGCCCTACATCTGCCGATAGACGGTCACGCCCCTTTTCTCAGTGGAGAGGAGTTGAAAAAGTATGTCGATGCCGGGATCACTACAGACCATGAAGCCAGCAGTTACGAAGAGGGAAAAGAAAAACTGGAGTTAGGGATGAAGATCCTCATACGCGAAGGCTCCGCCGCCAAGAACTATGAGGCGCTTTCTCCGCTCATAGCAGAGTACCCCGACATGCTGATGTTCTGTTCTGACGACAGACACCCCAACGACCTGCTGCAGGGCCACATCAACACGCTGAT
>WGDB01000155.1 GCA_015493495.1 Helicobacteraceae bacterium
AGTAATACTATAGTAATTCATTCCATGTAAAATAACAGTATATTTACAAAGATCAAAAGGATATCACATGAATAAAAATATGCTCAAAGTACTTTTCATCATAGTTACAACACTTTTTTTAACAGCTTGCGACGGAGGAAGCGGCAGTACAGACACAGTAAAACCTGTAATTATGATCAAAGGCGACAAATCTGTTATTGTGAACGTAGGTGACAAGTACACAGATGCAGGTGCTACTGCTACAGACGATGTGGATGGGAACCTCACCGACAAAATCCAAGTTACATCGGATGTGAACATCAGTCAGGAAGGCAATTATACCGTCACGTATAATGTCTCAGATCGGGCAGGCAACGCGGCCGATACCGTTACAAGACATGTGATGGTCAAGAAGAAAGAGGTAGAACCCGGAGCATACCAATGGAAGCGGTATCCGGAAGATGAAACAAAGTTGGCAGACGATTCCTATGTTGTGTACTATCCAAAAGATCATATCACCCCCGATATGCCGGTTGTGTTATTTTTAGAGGGTGGCGGAGCCGATGTGCATATAGACTTTCCCAAAAAGCCAAATGATGTCTATTATTATAGAGGCATTATGAAATATCTTGCTTCCAAAGGTTATTTTGTGATAGGTGGCGAGACAGGAGACGGTTACGATATTCGTAACGCTGTTCATATCTTTGATGATGCCATGGCTCTTGGCAAAGAAGCACATGGACTCAGCTACAAAAAGTTGGTAGTCATGGGGCATTCCCAAGGAGGCGGAGATGCATTTTACACCATGAAGCATTTGCAGGACAAAGGATATGGCAGTGAAGGGAGTCTTGTCCTTTCTGTGGATGGCTGGTTCTCTTTTGACATGAATAAGTCTGATCTTGGGGCACTCAAGGGGAATGTCGCTTTTTTTCAGATGAACGGTCTTGAAGGCACAGGCACCGATCCGCGTATCCCCTTGAGTATCTGGAATTTGGCTTCACAGACGGATAGAAAGTTTTTGATAGAGCCTGATACCACCAAGGATGATCATGCTTATATTGCAGGGGATTATAAAGACATACTGGAAAGAAAGTCTTTGACCGGTGTGATCGGTGCACTGTGTGAAGATACTTTCAACGGCGATACTTCCGGATATGATGCTATAGATGCTAAATACAAAGCAGAATACGAAGAGATCAAGGGTGCCTTAAAGCCAAAAGATGATGAATTCTACGTTGGAGATTGTGCCGGTATTCGTTATGGTGCAAAAGATGAGCTGGAAAATTTCGATATTGATTATTGTGCTTTGGGTGCTAAAGCTGAAATTGTTGATAGAACTGTTGATAACGGTTTGCCCAATTTGGCAAAAGACACCAATCCCAATTTCAACACGCTTGTAAAATATGAGACTGCCGATAAGCATCGTTATATTGAAAACGATTCACATACGGCAGATGGCAGTGGGTCTGTAGAATTGTTGGCACACCACTGGAAAAATGCTTTATATTCACAAACTTTTCCTGTAAAAAAAGGTAAAAAGTATTTGCTAAGCGGATATGTCAAGATGACTAAAGTCCCTCATGGACAGAATGTCACAATCTCACTTTGGCCCCGTTCTGTGACAGGTTGGAGTGAAATATCATGGAATGTTTCCAAAGCAGGTGAGTGGCAAGAGATACTTATGCCGTTCATTCCTGTGGCTGACGGTGATGCCAAATGGGCGGCATTTACCACTACGCGGGCATTCAGTACAGAGTATGCTGTCACTAGACGAAAGTATGGTATAGACATCTACAAACCTAGTGCAGTCAAAGAGGATGGCAGTAATCTTGACCGATCTTCTCGTGTATTTTTTGATGACTTTAAAGTGGTTGAGATGCAAGAAGAGATCACCCCAAGAGAGCCTGTAAATATAGATAAAAAAACGTTTAAGAGCGACTTTATCCGTGTAGATAAGCTTGGTAACATGTCTGTGAAAAAGGAAGGAAAGTGGATACCGATCATTCCAAAGCTTATCTCCAGAGGAAAAAATATAAAGGATGAGCACTTAAAGAAGCAACTACGAGCCTATAAAAAGCATGGATTTAACGGTGTGATGGGCATGTATGATGTTGATCAAGTCAAAAAAGCATTTGATGCAGGGTTGGAATATTTTGTCGGCATGGGCGCCAGCAGTAACACCCAACCAGATGGAACAGAAGGTGAGTATAGCTCGATTGTCTCAGGAGAAGCCAAGCGCTTTAAAGAGGAGATCCGCTATATCAATGCACAGGGGAAACCCTATGCCCAACTTTTTCACTATCTGGATAATGAAAACGAAAAAACACAAGAGTATACCTTCAAAGAGAAATGGGCAAAGTTCATCGATGAGAATGATAAAGATGCAAACGGTCATCGTGCCAGACCTATTTTTTATCTCAATGGTACATTCGGTATCTCCAGACTCTACAGTAAAAAGCTCATGGATATGACCGGTGCGTATGTCGGTATGGGTGGTACAGGTTCTCCCCATGCAGGTGCGCCCAAGCCGACCATCGGTGTGATGGATGTCACACAAGGGCATGATGTACCTTCTAATGTCATCCAACTTCAAACCTATTTGGATGACAAATTCATCCCCTCATTGTGGTTTGGAATTATTCAGGGAGGTAAGGTTATATCTGTCTGGAAAGATGGAGAAGGGGATGGAAGTGATAACAATGAGCCAAAGCCATTTCAAGAGTATGCATGGGCAACAGATATTAAAAAAGTTTTTGCAGAAGTGGACAGCATGGCCGCCATCATTAGAGAGCCACACTGGACAAAATGGAAAGTACATTTTGAAGGCAGTGAATATGTGAATTTAGGGACAAGAGAGCATAATGGTGAAGCCTATGTGATACTCTCAAACCATAGTGACAGTGATGAAAGTGTAACCCTCAGTTTTGAAGATATTGCCCCTACAGCAGTGAAAGATTATCTTGGTGATAAAGGTACATTTGATGTGGTGGACAATAAGGTAACTGTGACTATTGGTCATGGAAATAAAGGTTATCTAGTTTTGAAATGTGTACAGTAAACATTAAGCAGGAGTATTTAAAAAAATTCTGAAATACGATGTGACCACAGGGAGGATTCATACTTGAAAATCTGACATATTTTGAAAGAGTTTGATACTTTTTAGATAAAATATAGACATATAAATTCAGGAAGTAGCCATGTCCACAACCAATACCATTAAATGCCCTAACTGCGGTACACAGATCGACATAGATGAAATTTTTTATCATCAGATAGAAGAGCAGTATAAACAAAAGAACTTAGTAGAACAGAAGAAACTGCGTGATGAGGTAGAAGCCAAACGTCAAGAGTACAAAAAAGCCTTTGATGATCTAAAAGCCAAAGAGACTTCCATGCAGGAGCAAAAAGAGAAGTTTGATGAAGAACTGCGTAAAGCTACCAAAGAACAGTTACGCATAGAACGTGCTAAACTTCAAGAGGAGCTTAAAAAAGAGTTGGTAGAGGAGCAGAGTGAGTCTATGGCTCTGCTGCAAAAAGAGATAGAAGAGAAGTCCAAAGAGCTGCAGGCTTTCAATAAAGCCAAAGTTGAGATAGAGCAGCTCAAACGGGAAAAAGAAGAAGCAGCCTCCAAAGCCAAGGTGGAAGCAGAGCTTGAACTGAGCAAGCGTCTGGCAGAAGAGAAGCTTAAATTAAAAAAAGCCATAGACGATGAGACCGCACTCAAGCTCAAAGCCAAAGATGAGCAGATAGAACAGATGCGAAGAGACATCGAATCTGCCAAACGTAAAGGTGAGCAAGGCTCTATGCAGGTGCAGGGTGAGTCTTTAGAGACCATCATCGAGTCATGGTTGGCGTCGCAGTTTCCATTTGACAATGTTGATGAGGTTAAAAAAGGTGCCTTTGGTGCGGACTGTGTGCAGACCATCCATACCAGAGAGCTACAAAACTGTGGGGTCATCTGTTATGAGTCTAAGAATACGAAGGCATGGTCTGACGGGTGGATAACCAAGCTCAAACAAGACATGCTTAAAGTGGGTGCAGACTTAGGTGTGCTAGTTACCTCAGTCTACCCTAACGACATGGACAGAATGGGCTTTGTAGATGGCATCTGGGTCTGTAGTCTTGATGAGTTCAAGGGGTCTGCTTCACTTCTGCGTGAAACTCTCATACGCGTACACAAAAGTGTACAAAAAGAGGAGAACAGAGGCGACAAAATGGCACTGCTCTACAACTACCTCACGGGCAATGAGTTTGGCATGCAGATGAAGTCCATAGTAGATGGCTTTATGACGATGCAAACAGAACTAGACAAAGAAAAACGCTCCCTCATGGCAAGCTGGAAACGCCG
>WGDB01000156.1 GCA_015493495.1 Helicobacteraceae bacterium
AGAACAGGCGGTCAGAGCAGCTGAGATCGTCAGTAAGTATAAAGAAGAATTTTATGCATGGCTTAGAGCACTCTCTATTGAGCCTGTGATCAAGCAGATGCGGGAACACGTTGATGAGGCTATAGACAAAGAGATATATAGAGCCTTAAAAAAAGGGTTTGTGCCGGTTGAATATGAGGACAATATGCGTAAAATGGCAGAGCAAATGTTCAAACGTTTTCTGCATGATCCTACACAAAACCTGCGTCACTCTTCCACAGAAAAGAAAAATGCAAATTGCATCGAAGCAGTCAAAAGAATGTTTAATATCGATACAGAAGATATGGATATGAGACAGTATAAAGCAGATCATCATACAAAAGGATACAGCGCGTGAGATTTTCAAGACTATTGGTACCAACGACAAAAGAGACTCCCAACGATGCGACTTTGGCAAGCCATATTTACCTGATACGCGGAGGATTCATCCAGTCTGTAGGGGGAAGCGGACTCTACAACTTTTTGCCGTTGGGTAAAAAAGTGTTAGATAAAGTAAGAGCAGTGGTAAAAGAGGAGTTAGACAAAGCAGGCTGCCAGGAGGTCAGCCTCTCTTTTGTTACTCCATCATCACTCTGGGAAGAGAGCGGACGCTATGAGAAGTACGGTAAAGAGCTGCTGCGTTTTAAAGACAGGAAAAATAATGAATTCGTGCTTGGCCCGACTCATGAAGAGATGATGGTCAATCTCGTAAGACAAACGGTCAAAAGCTATAAACAGCTACCGCTCAATCTTTATCAGATTAACCTCAAATTCCGTGATGAGATCAGACCGCGTTTCGGGTTGATGCGCGGACGTGAATTCCTTATGAAAGACGGATACAGTTTTCATACATCTTCTGAAGATATGAAACGTGAATTTGATCTTATGGAAAAGACCTACAAGAAGATCTTTACCCGTCTTGGTCTTGAGTTCAGAGTAGTTGAAGCCGATTCCGGTGCCATAGGCGGCAGCGGCAGTAAAGAGTTCATGGTGTTGGCAGACAGTGGTGAAGACACCATTGTGGTATGTGAAGGTTGCGACTATGGTGCCAATATAGAAGCCGCTGTAGCAAAACCAAAATCCTGTGATACCGACACAGAAATTAAAGTTGTTACCATGAAAGCACTTTATGATGAAGGTAAAACAAAATATATTGGCTATATGCTGCCGGCTGATATTGAACTTCAGGATGTGAAAGCATGTAATGCTGTGGGTGCAAATGATCTGGTGGAATGTGAAGAGCAGGAGACGGTTTCTATGATGGTGATCGATGAAACACTTAAATCTTTACAAAGTGGTAACGAACTAGGTGCCCAGGAAGTATATTATGCAGATATTTCATCCGTAAGTGAAGGTGACAGTTGTGCCGTATGTGGCGGTATTTTGCGTTACACCAAAGGCATAGAGGCAGGACATATCTTCCAGCTCGGCACACAGTATTCAGAGCCTTTGGGATGTACTTTTTTGGATGAGAATGGCAAAGCGCAACCTATGGTCATGGGAACCTATGGTATAGGAGTAAGTCGTCTGCTTGCTGCGATCATTGAACAGAATCATGATGACAAAGGGTGTATATGGACAAAAGAGTCAGCACCGTTTGATCTTCATATCATTATCTCAAATATCAAAGATGAAGCACAGCTTGCTTTGGGTGAAACACTCTATGAAGCGATGCAGAAAAAAGGTGTGGATGTACTGCTTGATGACAGAAAAGACCGTTTTGGTGCGAAGATGAAAGATTATGAGCTTGTTGGTGTGCCTCATGCAGTGGTCATAGGGAAAAAACTCTCTGATGGTTTGGTTGAGTTTATTACCCGAGACGGATTGATCAAAGAAGAGATCTCTTCTGATGAGATCCTGACTCTGTTAACAGAAAGATTTTAATCCATGTTCATGGCTATCCCTTTTTTCTTTTTAGAGTTGTATCTTTCTCTAAAAACCGGAGAGACCATAGGTTTTTTCTGGTCTGTAGTTTGGATAGTAATGAGTGCAATACTGGGCGTAACACTTTTAAGACATTCTCCTGTGGCTGTGATGGGAAATATGAAGGCAATGCAAAAGGGAAAACTGAACATTAAAAAGTTTCAGGACGCGAGTATGTCTTACTTTGTTGGCAGTATTTTGTTGATCATCCCGGGGGTTTTGAGTGATATTCTTGGGCTACTTGCTTTGTCTTACACTTTTTATTTACAATTTATTGCTAAAATAACACCCGAACAAACAAATTTTAATCAAAACAAAGGAGATGACAATGTCATTGATGTCGAAATTATTGATGAGCACAGTGATCGTATCGATCACACTTAGTGCAAACAGTGTACCGGATAATAAACTACTTCTAAAGTATGTAAAAAGAGCTATAGTAAAAAATCCGCAAGTAACAGTAAAAGGGGTAACACTCCTGGAATCAAAGACAAATAAGAATTTACCGGGCTGGACCATACTGTTAACAACGATGGATCTGGAATATCAGAAGAAAGAACTTCACGTACCGGAAATGATGTTTTTCAAAGACGGACTGATCACCGGACATTTAGTCAATTTGAAAACAGGAAATGATTATAGAAACGAGATCAAACCGACAGTCCCGGACAGTTATTATAATAATGCACATCTCTTGTTCGGAAATAAGGATGCAGCACATAAAGTACTTATTTTCTCAGATCCTCAATGTCCATTCTGTAAAGAGACCGTACCGGGTATTTTTAAGGCAGCAAAAGAGAATCCGACGAAGTTAGCTATTTATTATTATCATCTGCCACTTTTAAGAATTCACCCTGTCTCCGGTGTGTTGACACGTGTAATGCATGTGGCACAAAACCAAGGTAAACTGGATGTCGTAGAAAAAATGTATACGTTAAAGATCAATCCAAGAGAGACCAATGCTACAAAAATACTTGATGCAGTGAAGAAACATACAGGTTACACTGTTACCAAGGCACAGATCGATGCCAAAGAGGTAAAAGATGCACTCAAATCAGATGAAGATGCTGCTGCAAAAATGATGGTAAACGGTACCCCAACGATCTATATAGACGGAGAGTGGGATAAAATGAGAGACGGATATAAGAAACTCATTAAATAAGAGGAAAAATTTTTGGAAAAACTGATCATAGCGACGCGGGCAAGTGCTTTGGCACTTTGGCAGGCATATCATATTAAAGAGAGAATTGAAACATCATTTCCGGGAGTGACTGTTGAGCTCAATGAGATCACTTCCCGAGGTGACAAGATATTGGATAAACCTTTGGCACTTATAGGCGGTAAGGGGCACTTTACCAAGGAGCTTGAAGATGAAATGCTTGAGGGTAATGCACATTTGGCAGTCCATTCACTTAAAGATGTGCCTACCTATATTCCTGTGGGGCTTGAACTCTGTGCCATTACGACACGCCAAGACCAGAGTGATGTACTGCTTTCACATACCTATAAAAGCTTAGAGGAACTCCCTCAGGGAGCAACGGTCGGTACAACCAGTTTGCGTCGTCGTATGCAGTTGCTGGAGCGTCGTCCTGACCTTAAAGTCAAAGAACTCAGAGGCAATGTCAATACACGTCTTAGAAAGCTCAAAGAAGGGCAGTACGATGCTATCATTCTTGCCTACATTGGACTGCATAGATTGGATCTGCTTAAGGACATTCCTTATGTAGAGAAACTGGATTTTTTCATTCCTCCCATGGGACAGGCTGCACTGGGGATTGAGATCGTGGCAGACAATGACAGAGTACGTGAAATAGCGATGAGCTTAAATGATGAAAATACTTTTACCTGTACTAAAGTAGAGCGTGATTTTGTCTCTGTCATCGGTGCAGGATGTTCTGCTCCTGTGGCAGTCAATGCTACTATAGAGAGTGAAGCACAAACGATCACAGTAAAAGGAATGCTCGGCTATCCTGATGGTACCCACATTCTTCATAAAACTCTTACTGTAGCCCTGCATGAGAGTGATATTCTTGGCGATCAGCTTGCTCAAGCGATGATAGAAGAGGGTGCACTTGACATTCTTGAACAGGCAGAGAAAATTGCTTTTAAAGATGAAATGCCTCAGAGACTGTA
>WGDB01000157.1 GCA_015493495.1 Helicobacteraceae bacterium
AATTCACGTAATATTACTTTTTCATCGGGCATTGGGGCAGGGTATACGGTGATGGATCATTTGGATATTTATGTGGACTATACGGTGATCGGTGAAAACATCACGAATTATGCAGTAGGTGCCGAATACCACTTTTAAAAGTTCCAGCTGCGGCGCGATTTGCACCGGGGTTCACCTCTCAACGTACCGATGTACGTCTTCGGATTCACGCCCGGCACAACTCACACCACTTCTGAAACTTTTAACGATTTAGGAGCTTAGATGTGCTTTTGCTATCTATCTACTATTCTTAACTCATCGTTTAAGGCTCTTGCTCTTTAGAAGATCAATAATGTAAGTTATAGTGGGTTTAAAAAAGTTTTTGGGAAGAGGGTGTCACGCGTTAGCGTGACAAAAAGGGTGACTATTTACCAGCAGCAACGCGGTCTTTAAGAGACTTTCCTGCTTTGAACTTAGGAACCATTTTGTCCTGAGTTGTATAAGTTTTATCAGTTCCTGGAACCTTACCACTTTTACCTTTTTGAAGTGTAGCAACGAAAGATCCGAAACCTACTAGAGAGATGTCTTCTTTAGCAACTAGTGCTTCTGTTACAGCTTCTGTAAATGCTTTGATTGCAGTCTCTGCTTCAACTTTAGTTTTGTAGTCGCCGTTTTTTTGAACGAGTTCAACGAATTGTGCTTTATTCATACGAAATGCCCTTTATAAAGATGTTTGACATCAAAAATTCCCCTATAACTGGGGCTTTATGATTCAACTATGACTACTTTATACTCTCTAAGCTTAAAGTTTTCTTCTTTTTGTGATATTTAGATTGAAATCGCTGAAAAAAGCAATAAATCTTCACAAACATCGTCAGGATGGGGCTTCTACACACTTTTTTGGATTAAGTTAAAAGAGAAAGAGCAGCTCATTTTGAGAAGAGCATGCTGTGTTGGAATTGCGTGTCAAAAAAGGAAAAAAGCGTTGAAAAAATGTTTAGGGGACCTTTAAAAGATCACTATAATCAAACCGGCTCAAGTCAAGGTAGAACTCACCGTTATGCTGCAGTATTCTGATGTCACTTCCATAAGCTCCGGCAAAACGTCTTTTGATAATACGTCGTTGCATAGTCTCTAAGCCAATGTTTTTAAGGTATTTGCGTAAAGCGATCTTATGTGATGAGGCAGAAGCAGAGAGAGGCGCTTGCTGCTCTTCTTTGACGAGCTCTTCTACCGTACTCACAACAGGTTCAGATCTTGCAGGGAGTGGTGCTGAAAGTTGCAGTTTGGTGTTGATGAGTTCTAAAACAGTTTTAAGCTGCTCATCTTTACTTTGGTAGAGATGTTCAATACGGCTGCGCTCTTCTTTAAGCATCTGCTCTTTATCATCGATCAGGCGGTCAACCTTGTGCTCGAGTTCAGTGATCTTCTCTTTAAGCTCTTGGTTCTCTTTTTGGTAAAGGGCGATGATAGTACCAACAGAGGTCTTTGGCTTAGTCTGTGGTTCACTGCTCACCAATATGTAGACCAGACCATTATCAATAGTGTAGTTTAACTCTTTATTGCGCAGCTTGGCATGAACAGTAGCTATGGGTACTTCAAATCGTTTTGCATACTCATCTATACTTAGACGCATCATCATCCTTTATCGTATGTGACGTTGATTTTAGCACAAATGTGTTTGGGTGTGACTTATTGTCTCGCAGCTTTGATTTGAATGGGCTTGAATGCTTTTATTACGCCACCAACTAAATACCCGAAAACTCAAGAGCCCTATAAGAGGTGAGATTCGGACGAAGAGAGATATATTTGACTTTACTCATAAAAACGTGAGGTTACTCACCTTTTTATGAGATATCCTAGCCATAGCTAAGTCGAAGCTCTATTTGTTTGAAGATTGCCTCTTATAGAGCTCCCCGAAGGGTGAGGGTACTTTTGCACATACTCCGCGTTAGACAACCTTCACCGTAGCTACGGCTACGCTAAAGAACATCTGCCTTGATTATGCACAAAATTACCCTCATTGAGATTTGGGTATTTAATTGGTGGCGTAATAGTAATCAAATTGTGGCTTATACATGTTAGTATCATCATAAGGATTTTAAGAGATGAAAAAACGTACAAAGATACTTGCAACAGTCGGCCCAGCCTCAGATACAATTGAACAGTTAGAAAGAATGATTCTCGCCGGGGTCAATGTCTTTCGTATGAACTTCTCTCATGGCAGTCACGAGTACCACTCTGCCGTCTTGACACTCATACGTCAAGCAATGAAAAACACAGGTCTTATTGTGGGTGTTTTGCAAGACATCAGTGGTCCTAAGATACGTGTGGGTAAGCTTGAGAAGCACTTTTTTTTAAAAAATGGTGATATCTTGGAGTTTGTTTATGATGATGTTATAGGAAAGAAGTCTTCCGAGGGACATTATGTGGTCAGTATTAACCAAAAAGAGATCTTGGATAAGATGAAGGTTGGTGAGCAGATCTATCTTTGTGATGGTAATATCCGTGCAGAAGTGACACAGGTAGATGGTGCGGTTACGACCGTGATCAAAAACAGTGGAAAACTCTCTTCGAACAAAGGCATTAATTTTCCCAACACACATATTGGTATAGATATATTGACTCAAAAAGATCGTAAAGATATGCTTTGGGGTGTAGAAAATGGTGTGGACTTTATGGCCATCTCTTTTGTTCAAAGTGCCTCTGACATGCAAAATGCAAGAGCGATCGTAGAATCACATGGTGGAACCCAGCAACTTTTTGCAAAGATCGAAAAGTTTGATGCGGTTGAGAACATCGATGAGATCATAGAAGCATGTGATGGCATTATGGTGGCAAGAGGGGACTTAGGGATCGAAGTGCCTTACTATGAAGTGCCTGCTATTCAAAAAAAGATCATCAAAAAAGCCAATGAAGCGAGCAAACCGGTGATCACTGCCACACAAATGTTGCTCTCTATGACGGAGAGTGAGACTGCCACACGTGCCGAGATCTCTGACATCGCCAATGCTGTTTTAGATGGAACAGACGCGGTGATGCTTTCAGAAGAGAGTGCCATAGGACATGATCCGGTGTTGGCAGTAGAGACCATGTTTAACACGATCAGAGCAAGTGAAAAGATGTACGCTTATGACAAGTTCTCCAACTTCAGTATGAATGATGAGATGGATGTGATCGATGAATCTGCTGTACTTCTTGCAGACAACCTTAATGCGACTGCACTTTTAGCCTTGACTACCTCAGGACAGTCCGCAAAAAAGTTGGCCCGTTACCGACCTAAAAAAGCGATCTTGGCTATTATGCATGATGAACGTGTGGCACGTTCTTTGAGTATTGTCTGGGGTGTTGTCCCTGCCTTTGTGGTAGAAGAAAGTACATTGGAATCCATGATGGGACAGGTGATCAAGCGAGGCCTGCAAAACAGTGTCTTAGAGAGAGAAGGGTGTTATGTATTGACAGCGGGTGATCCGGTAGGTGTCGCGGGAACAACAAACAGTATTCGTATTTTACGTCAACATGAGATGCAGCATTTTGAAAGCATTTGAGACTGCTACGTGTTAAAAAGTATCTGAATTTCTGCTTTTGTCTTTAAGATGCTGGTGGATATGATGGATGTTTTGGTGCTCTGGGTGCTCTATATAGTGACTTCCTAAAAGCTGTCGTAAACGGTTTAGGTTAAAACGCCAAAAATGCTCTTTTTCAAAAAGAGGATGGCTTTTCATCTGTTCTACTAAAGCCTCCTCTTCAAGTACACCTTCTGAGATACTCTCATACATGATCTGCTTGAGTGTCTGTGTAGAATCTTGGTTGGTGTCATCATCAACGAGGGGTTTGCTGGGCATAAATACGTAGAGCTTCCAACCACTCAAACCCACTCCCAATATAAATGCGACCATCATACCGATCTCTATATTTGTCATCGTCTGGATCCTTTATGGCGTATTGTTTCTTCTATAGCCTTTAAAGTATCTTAACAGAAGGCGCTAGCGGGATATCAAGATACAAAGAGAAAAGGCGTTAGGATATACTCGCCCTTCAATTATAAGGAAATTTTATGAAGTATCTTTTTTTATCCATTTTTCTACTCCTTTTTATAGCTTGCAATGACAATACAAGAGACCCATATGTGGCGGAGGTTTTTGAAAAG
Source organism: Helicobacteraceae bacterium (assembly GCA_015493495.1). Lineage (GTDB taxonomy): Bacteria > Campylobacterota > Campylobacteria > Campylobacterales > Sulfurimonadaceae > Sulfonitrofixus. The sequence goes on from WGDB01000157.1 coordinate 4,130, forward strand.
AACAATACTAGAGTGTTACCACTCTCTCCCTCACCCATACAGTTTCAGTCACTATGGAGTGAAGTCACTTCAGACCCTGAGACTACACTGCCTCAAGATACGGTCTCTTACGAAAAGCTTTTTGATGGGGTACGAGACCTTATCTCTGAAGATGCCCACCGTACCTTGGAAGATCATGCTGACTTGCTTGAACCTTTTGAGAAATTGGCCCATCCTAATGGCGTCTGTCTAAAAGGGTTGTGGCATATAGACACTCCAAGTCCCTATAGTGGTTATTTTGCTTTGGGAAGTGAGGCTCTGATTATAGCAAGAGCCTCTACAGCCTTGAGTGCGACAAAACGAGGCGAGACCCGAGCTTTTGGTATGGCTGGAAAACTTTTTGCGACTACTGATCCTTTGGAAGAGGTGTCATGGTACAGTGCCAACTTTTTTGTCATAGATGACTTGGGTGGTACAGATGCTGAGTACTATACAGATGTGCAACTCACCAATGAGCCTGATGTCAGCTTTACAAGCAGTGTCTTCTCTGCTTTTGCTTATGGTCTGAAGGTGGCCAGTGCCTTTAGTGATGCAGATAAAAACTCAGGCATACGTCAACTTTACGAGATCTCTTCTCTTGGTGAGCAAGATCAGAGTGCGGTGGTAACACCGCGATGGATGAAGATCGAGGCAGAAGAGAACCAGACCAAGTTTGGTGTGGGTGACTTTAGAGATGAATTTGTACTGTACGAGGGTGAGAAACTGGTGTTTCTTATCTCAGTTGCCAGCAAAAAGGTGGGTGGCGAACAGCTTTGGAAAAAGATAGGCACGATCACCTTTGAGCGCTCCGTTGTCTCGAGTACCTGTGATCATCGCTTACACTTTCACCATCCAAAGTGGCGTGATGATCTTGTTTATGAATGATTATGAGAGCTCTTACGATAAAATACATTTATGAAAAAAGATGACGTATTTAACAAGCCCATAGAGAAACAGTTTGAGTTCGATGCAGAGGTGGCCGCGGTCTTTGATGACATGTTGCAGCGTTCTGTTCCTTATTATGCAGAAGCGATGAAACTGACCCAGAGATTTGCCAAGAACTATCTGCCGGAGGGTGGTTTGGTGTATGACCTTGGCTGCTCTACGGCCAGTACACTTTTGGATGTGGAACGCTCCTTGGAAGTTGAGGCCCGTTTGGTAGGTCTGGACAACGCCCCTTCTATGTTGGAACAGGCCCAAAAAAAGATCATTGCCTTTAACTCCAAGGTGGAGGTCAAAGAGGCTGACATCATGAACTATGACTATAAACCCTGTGACGTGGTCATCAGTAACTATACCCTGCAGTTTATTCGTCCCTTGGTGCGTGAAGAGCTTATCAAAAAGATCAGCAGTGTGATGAAAGAGGAGGGTGCTTTTATCTTTAGTGAAAAGGTGGTCAGTAAAAATTCCAAGCTTAATAAAGAACTTATTGACTGCTATTACGACTTTAAACAGACGCAAGGGTATACGCAGTATGAGATCGCTCAAAAACGTGAGGCCCTGGAAAATGTCTTGATCCCTTATACTGAAGCTGAAAACATCGAGATGGCGGAGCGTTGTGGTTTTAGCCATTGTGAATGCATCTTTCGGTGGGCCAACTTCGCTACTTTTATCGCTATCAAATAGGAAAAACCATGTCATCAAATGTGATTGAACATTTTAAAAAACTCTGTGAGATCCCTCACTGCTCGTATGAAGCTTCTGAGATGAGAGACTATCTGTGCGCGTTTGCAAAAACATATGGCTATGCGGTCTCTGTTGATGCCGCAGGAAATGTTTTAGCCCATAAAGAGGGTGCTCAGGTCACTTTGCAGGCGCATTATGACATGGTCTGTATCGGTACTGAGTTTCCACTTCGTTTAAAAGAGGTTGATGGCTGGCTGCAGGCAGAAAACTCTACCTTGGGTGCTGACAACGGTATGGGTATGGCGATGATGCTCAGCCTGATGCAAGAGGGGACATTGATCTCTTGTCTGTTTACAGCAGAAGAGGAGGTAGGGCTTCTCGGTGCACGTGGCTTGGCATTAGACCTCACAACGCCCTATCTTTTAAACCTGGACTCTGAAGATGAGGGTGTCGTGACCATTGGTTGTGCCGGCGGTGTGGATATAGTTGCCACAAAAGTGCTGCAGCGTCACAAGAGACAACTCTATATTTATGAGTATCATATTAGTGGACTCTCTGGGGGTCACTCCGGGGTAGATATAGACAAAAATATTCCCAACGCGATCTCTGAGCTTTTTAGAACTTTATGTGATGTAGAGAGTTATATAGTTGAGGTCAATGGGGGCGAGCGTCGTAATTCCATTCCTAAAAAAGCGGACATTGTATTTGGAACCCTGGAACTGTTCGAGATGGAAGGATTGGTTGCCCGAGGACATCAAGAGGTAGAAGTGATGGATAACAGTTGCGACATCATTAAACTTCTGGCCAGTTTTGAGAGTGGGGTACGAGAACTCAACAGTGAGTTGGACATGGTCAACTCAAGTATCAACCTCGCCTTGATAGAGAGCAGTGAAGAGGCCCTTCGTCTACAGTTAAGTGGCCGTTCCATGGAAAAAGAGGCTTTGGAGGCTTTGCAGACAGAGACCATAGCCTATTTTGAAGATGCAGGATTTGAACTGCGAAGCGAAGGTTTTTATGCCCCATGGAGACCCGAGAAAAATGCTTTTTCTCAACTGGTTCTTGATGAGAGCTCTAAACTTTTTGATGGAGCAGACTATGGCGCTATTCATGCCGGTCTGGAGTGTGGGATCATTAAAGAGAAGTATCCCAACATCTTAATGGCTTCCATAGGTCCAACGATCAGGTACCCCCACTCTAACCGTGAGAAGGTGGACTTAGGCTCAGTGGCAAAAGTCTTTGTTACTCTAAAAAACATCATAGGAAAACTCAATGCGGTTTAGTCTCATCATTTTTATCTTCCAACTTGCTCTGTTTGGTGTCATCTTGCCTGAAAATGCGCCCTACCCTGGCGGTGTTATTGTTCAAAAAGTCGAGAGCAGTGAAAAACCTGTTGTCTTTCATGGCAAACGTCAGTTGATGGTACTGCCTGCAGAAACACCAAAGAGCTATTATGTGGTGGCAGGAGTTTCACTTAATGCTAAAGTAGACAAACCTTATACCCTCAAGATCGATGCAGATAAAAAAGAGACCTTTCATAGTATCTATCTGGATGATAAAGTCTATAAAAAGCAGTACATCACCATCAAAAACAAACGTAAGGTCTCTCCTAAAAAGATGGATATGAAACGTATTAACAGTGAAAGTGAGCGTTCTAAAAAAGCGTTGGCCCTTTATACTCCTCAAAAATTTGAATCACTTTCGATGATCAAACCTGTTGATGTCAATATCAGTGATGATTATGGGAAACGACGTTATTTTAATAACAAACCCAGACGTCCACACTCCGGTGTTGACATGCCGGCACCTGTAGGTACAAAGATCGTCGCACCGCTTGGTGGTGAGATCGTTGAGATGGGGCACTTCTTTTTTAACGGCAATGTGATCTTTATAGATCATGGTCTAGGCTTGGTGAGTATGTACTGTCATATGAGTAAGTTTGATGTCAAAAAAGGTGACCGTGTCAAAAAGGGTCAAAAGATCGGTGAAGTAGGTATGAGCGGTCGTGTGACAGGACCTCATGTTCACTGGGGTGTCTCTTTAAACGGCGCAATGGTCGATCCGCGTTTGTTCTTTGTAAATCAGAAGTGAGAAAGTGCTATAGTACGCTTTTTTAAATGAGGATGATATGATTAAAATATTTTTAACCCTAATGCTTTTAGTGCTGTTGCCACTGAGCTTGGATGCCAGACGCAATGGTGAGGGATTTTTTATAGGTTATGGATTTGGGGCTACCCACTATTATGATGCAGGTGCGGTCTCGGACTTGGGTGGCAGCAAGGGTGCTTTTAGTGGTTCTGGAAAACTTTACATGGGCTACAAGTATGATCATGATGTCACTTTAGAAGGCTCTATTACGAACTATGGCTATTTTGAAGTAAAGAAAGATGGCGAACTGTTTGAAACTTTTGTTCCGATGTCGGGTGCGGTCTATCTTAATTATGGTCATGATTTTTTTCATAACCAACTGCGTCCTTTTATGATCTTGGGTGGTGGTCTGCTCTGGCTAAATGATAGAAAAAATGCCATGTATGATGAGGAGATCTTTTTTAGTCTTCATTACGGTTTTGGTCTGCTGTTTACACCCAACTTTCTTTATGGTTTGGGGATTCGATATGCGTATGAAGCAGACTGGAGCCGTTTTCAGACTCAAAATATTGCGGGGACGAGTTTGAATGGTGGGAATTACAACAACATTCTAGGCACGACATACATAGGAATCCAATACAAATTCTAAAAAAGTTCCAGCTGCGGCGCGATTTACACTTCAGCTCACCACTTCTGAAACTTTTTTCTGTACACTGATTTTTAAGATGAGCTTTCGCCATCTTTTGCTCTTAATGATACATATGTCATCTCTCTAAAAACTACTAACGTGCCTTAAAACTCTTTTTTGTTTTACAATACTCTTGCAAAAAGCAGTCGCTGTCACATTTGGGGTTTTTAGCGGTACAGATGTAGCGTCCAAAAAGTACCATGCCTTGGTGTAGGGCGTGCAGGTCTGTTTTGAACTTTTTAACTAAGGTAGCTTCTGTTTTGAGTGCGGTCTCGTCATCACTTAGACCGAGGCGGTGGGCGACTCTGAAGACATGGGTGTCTACTGCCATGAGGTTGGCTCCGGTGTACTCTATCATCACAACGTTGGCTGTTTTTTGACCGACTCCGGCAAGTGATTGCAGCTCTTTTTCGTCCAGTGGAACCTCTCCATCATAGACTTCGATCAGGCGTTGTGCCATTTTGATGAGGTTTTTGGCTTTGTTGTTAAAAAACGAACAGCTGTTGATAATGGCTTTGACATCATCAAGTTCGGCATTGGCGAGAGTGATGGGGTCGGGGTACTTTTTAAAGAGTTCTGGTGTGAGAAGGTTGACCCGTTTGTCGGTACATTGTGCTGAGAGTGCTACGGCGATGACTAACTCAAAAGCATTGGAGTATGTCAGTTCCGTGACAGCGGCATCATAACGTTCCATAAAGAGTGCTTTTATGTCTTCGATCTCTTTTTTGGTGGCTTTTTTCATTGGTAAAACTCTCTGAAGTGATTTTGACACTATTTTAGCATTAAAGTAGTCAGCTTCAGGCTTATTAGCTCTTATATGCGATGATTTAGAATAAATTTAACTCTATTTGCTACAATGAGCTATTATAAGAAATAATGCTTTATCGCACGAGCTCGAAAGCTTTGAGTGATAAGAGATTTAGATAGGATTTGCATGGGAATTTTCTCCTATTTCAGTTCACTTTTTTCCTCCAGTGAACCTGAAACATCACTGACCGGCAGTATGAACGACGAGGGCTTTGTCAGTAAAGACCTCTTTTACCAGATCTTGGATCTTGACTGCTCTGTCATCCTTTTTTACTCAAAAGAGAGTGGTTGGTTAGGTGCCAACAAGGTCTTTTTCTCTATGTTTGATTATGAGAATATCGAAGATTTCAGAAGCAAACATAGCAGTGTCAGAGAACTTTTTGAAAATGAGGCTGACGAGGTCTTTACTGATGAAGAAGACAAATGGTTGGACTACATCAAAGAGAACAAGCTCGAAGAGGGTTACCGAGTAGACCTGCGTGACAAAAATGGTGACTTACGACATGTCAGTATCAAAGTACGTCTGCTTAAACAAAAGGGTATTGATCTCTACCTTTTACAGATGGAGGACATCTCCGAACTTGAAAATGCTTTGTGTAAGACCAACGAGATAGAACAGCTTAAGACAAAGTTCCTCTCAAACATAGGACATGAGTTTAGAACCCCTATGAACGGTATCTTAGGTTTTGTGGAACTTTTGGAACATACCCATCCTACTGAGAGCCAAAATGAGTACATCCACATGATCCACTCCTCAGCACGAAACCTTATGACCAACATCGAGAGTCTTCTGGACTTGGCACAGATGGAAGGTGGACGTTTTACGGAGAATGTCAGTGAATTTAATCTTTTTGCTGAGATGGAAGAGATGGCACAACTCTACACTTCAGAGGGGCGAGACAAGGGGATCAGTGTCTCTTTTTATGTAGGTGCCAAACTGCCGACTTATATCAAGGGTGATCTACGCAAGATCAAGCAGATCATGAACAACCTTATTAATAATGCCTTGAAGTTTACCCCTAGAGGCGGTAAGGTCGTTGTTGAGGTGCGCTTGTTAAAATGGGATAACGACAGTCGATGTACTATAGGCTTTACTGTAAGAGACACGGGCAAAGGTATCCCTGCAGACCAGATCACCAAGGTGACTAAGCCATTTGAGTCGGGAGATCAGGCAGATCAGCGTCTAGGAATTGGTCTTAGTCTTTCTCATGGATTAGTAGAACTTTTAGGGGGCGACTTGAAGATCGCTTCTGAAGAGGGTCGTGGTTCACAGTTTAGTTTTACACTGGATTTTAATGCGGTCAAAGAGAACAGTTTTCAAGTGGTTGAAAACCGACGGGTCAAGGTGGCACTGCTTGACGATAGAAAGATCGACGATGCCAACTTGCTGACGAACTATCTTCGCAGTTTTGGTGTAAATGTGGAAAAAGTCCATACTTTAGATGAACATATTTATGACAACATTGATATGCTTTATCTGGTTGCTTCACAGGAGCAGTCGGCCTGGTTGATGAAGTTAGGAACCTATAACAAACAGTGTCGCGTCGTTCTTGTCTTGGATGCCGGCGAAAAACTGCAGACACGTACAACACATATTGTTGATTATGTCATCAATAAACCGCTTCTTCCAACACGTATTTCAGAACATGTCAGTATGGCATTCAAGCTTCAAGATTCTGACACTAAAGAGAAGTTGAATGACAAAGGGATTAGAGCCCTTGTGGTTGAAGACAACCTTATTAACCAGCGTCTTATCTCGATCTTGCTGCAAGAGTATAATCTTAAGGTCTCTACCGCATCCGATGGAGACGAGGGTGTCCGTAAGTGTGAAAACCAAGAGTTTGACATTGTCTTTATGGACATTGATATGCCAATTAAAAACGGTATTATCGCGACCAAAGAGATTAAAGAACGTATGTCCTCTGGTCATAACATGCCAATTATCGCCTTGACCGCTTTGGCTATGGAGGGTGACAGAGAGAACATCCTTAATGAAGGGCTTGATGATTATTTGGCGAAGCCTTTGACGCGGGCGAAACTAGAGTATATTCTAGAAAAACATCTCCAAGTCACTGTTTAAAAGTTTTAGCTGCGGCGCGATTTGCACTTCAGCTCACCACTCAACGCACACCCGCACGACTCACGATTTAGTCGCTCGCTGTAGTGAGCTGTTGGCTCTTTTGCGCCTTCGGGATCGCTTCTATATATAATTTTACTCCTTAAAACCAAGCTCCCAGCTTAGTTTCTTAATAGGAGATATCATCTGAAACTTTTATGAGATCTCGAATTTTACGATATTGCTTCGCTTGTCGTCATTCCTGCGAAAGCAGGAATCCACGAGTTTACCTTATCTCATAAATCTATGGGTAATTACTTTTCGCTCTTAATCTGCTAAATCTGCGTAACATCCCAGGATGGCTTCTTTACCTCCTCTGTTGATAAACGCTCTTGCTCTTAAGATGTGACTTGCCATCTTTTTATAATTGTTTTTCCATTCACTATTCACTAATCGTTTAACAAGGGTGACTATACTTTTCCTTATAGAAATTAGCTCAAGGAAATCCATTTGAAATTAGCATTAAAAGTATTAGTATCAACAGCATTATTAAGTTCTATGGCAGCCGCTGAGGTCATTGCAACAGTTAACGGCACTAAGATCACTGGTGACGAGGTTAACCAGGTTCTTATGGAAGGTACACAAGGGCGTTTTAATACACTTCCCAAAGAGAAGCAGACTGAGCTTCGTCAACGTATTGTTGAAGGTATGATCGCTCAGGAGATCGTTTATGGCGATGCTAAAAAGAGTGGTGTGCTTAACTCAAAAGAGTACAAAGATGAGTTGGCTAAAGTGATGGATCGTGTTGAAAAACAGTTGGCTTCAAAAGTATGGGAAAAGCAGCAGTTTGACAAGATCAAACTCAGTGAAGATGAGATCCGTAAATATTATGACTCTCACATTAACGAGTTTGTTGAAAAAGAGAAGGTCCATGCCCGTCATATCTTAGTCAAGACAGAAGAGGAAGCTAAAAAGATCATCGCTTCTCTTAAAGGCAAGCAGGGTGAAGAGCTGAAAACTGCCTTTATAGAGAGTGCTAAAAAGAACTCTACCGGCCCTAGTGGTCCAAAAGGTGGTGACCTTGGTTCATTCCCACGTGGACAGATGGTGCCAGAGTTTAATGATAAGGTCTTTACTTTGAAGGTCGGCACCATTACTCAAGAACCGGTAAAGACACAGTTTGGTTATCACATCATCTATCTTGAAGACAAGGCAACAGGCAGAGAGTTAGACTTTAAAGATGTCAAAAACTTTATAGAACAGAAGCTTAAGATGGAGAAGTTCAAAGCGGCTATGGAAAAGAAGATGCAAGCGCTTAAAAGTGAAGCAACAATCACTTACGGAAAGTAAGATCAACCTCCCTTCTACTGTAGAGACCTTTGTGTTTCACGGTAGAACCATCTACATCAAACGCGATGATCTGGTTGACCTGGATCTCAGCGGAAACAAATTCCGAAAACTCTTTTTTCTTTTAAATACTCCCTCTGAAAATTATAAACGCATCATCTCTTATGGTGGCAGTCAGTCCAATGCAATGGCCTCTATAGCGGCACTCTGTAAAAGAAAAGGGTGGCAGTTCCTTTATATCACCAAAACACTTTCACAGACACTAAAAAATGATCTTCAGGGTAACTTGGCCTCGGCACTCAATGATGGTATGAAGTTGCTGGAGATAGAACACGATGCTTTTGAAGCCGTGGTACGTTCGCTCTATACGCCCACCCCGGACAGTCGTGTTGGCAGTTTTGAGGGTGACCTGCTTCTGGCACAAGGCGGTGCAGACCTGGGCGCAAAAGAGGGTGTAGCACTTTTGGCAGAAGAGATATTGGCGTGGAAAATCGAACACAACATAGAACACCTAACCGTTGTCACGCCCTCGGGAACAGGAACCACCTCACTCTATCTGGCGAAGTATATGAAAGAGGTCGCTGTCATGACAACACCTCTTGTCGGTTCAAGTGCTTATCTTAAAGAGCAGATGCAAGCATTGGAAAGACTCCCTGATAACCTGCATATTTTAGAAACAACTAAAAAATATCACTTTGCTAAACCCTATAAAGAGTATGTAGAGGTCTATGAGATGATGAAAGCGCAGGGTATCGAGATGGACCTGCTCTATGCTCCCAAAATGCTGTCGGCTCTATCTGAAAAAATGTCGGAGATCGAAGGTGAGATACTTTATGTTCACAGTGGTGGAACCAAAGGCAATGTCTCAATGTTAGAGCGCTACAAAAGAAAAGGGTGGCGCAGGATTTAGTCCTATGTTCAAGTAAACCTTTATTTTGGTAAAATTCTCCAAAATAAAGAGCCACTCTAAAATTTATGATGGATTATAAGAGATAGCTTAAAGGTGTAAAATGAATTTATCTGAAAAAGTACTGGCTGTAAACAACGATCTTCCTATTAGAACAGATGCTCCTGTTCATAGTGGTAAGGTACGTTCTGTTTACTGGTTGACTGATGCTGACAGCAGACGTTTGATAGAAGAGAAGGGCTACGAGGTACCTCTAGACACACCTCTGGCTATTATGGTGATCAGTGACCGTATCTCTGCGTTTGACTGTATTTGGAAAGGTGAGGGGAACATGGAAGGTGTACCAGGCAAGGGTGCAGCCCTCAATGCCATCTCCAACCACTGGTTCAAACTCTTTAAAGAACAAGGCCTTGCTGATAGTCATATTTTAGATATTCCACACCCCTTTGTATGGATTGTACAGAAGGCCAAGCCGGTGATGATCGAGGCGATCTGCCGTCAGTACATCACGGGTTCTATGTGGCGCGCTTACGAAAAAGGTGAACGTGAGTTCTGCGGCATCAAGATACCTGATGGTCTGCAAAAAGATTCCAAGCTTCCTGAGTTACTGCAGACACCTTCTACTAAAGGTATATTAAAAGGTATCCCGGGTGTACCTGAGGTCGATGATGTCAACATCACGCGTAAAGACATCGAAGACAACTATGAAGCGTTTAACTTCAGATCTTTAGAGGACATCACACTTTATGAGAAGCTGCTGACTGAGGGCTTTAACGTTATCGCAAAGGAACTTGACAAGATCGATCAGATCTTTGTAGACACCAAGTTTGAGTTTGGCTACGTTAACGATCGTGACGGTAACGAAAAACTGATCTACATGGATGAAGTAGGAACACCTGACTCATCACGTATCTGGGATGGAGAACAGTATAGAAAAGGTAAAGTAGTGGAAAACTCTAAAGAGGGTTTCCGCCAATTACTCCTTAACCATTTTCCTGATCCAGACATCTTGCTGAACAAGTCACGAATGAAAGAGCGTGAAGCCTTAGCTCGTGACAATGAACTGCCAACTGAAGTGTTGATGAATGTCTCTAAAACATATACTGAGCTGGCAGAGAAGATCACCGGTAAAAAGATCGTACTTTCAGACAACCCAAAAGCAGAGATCGTAGAGATCTTGCGTGAGCAGTATGGACTTATAGATTAATAAGTGAATTTACAGCTGTTACAAAAAGGTAACGCTGTGAATCATTACGATTTATTAGCTTGATACGATTTTTTAAGCTGTGTCCATTGTGGGTACTTTTTTAGATAACGTACATAGTCAGCCATCACTTTTTTATGAGCTTTGTCTGTCTTAGCCTCTTTGACACGGGCCTCTAACTCTTGAATGGTTGTCGCTTCTAGCTTCTGTGTAAGTCCTGCAATGTTTTTACCAACGTTTTCAACAATAAGACGCATTGCTTCAATGTCAGGGTCTTTTTGCTCTAAGGCCTCACGCAACTGGTAATAACCACGAATTGTATTATAAACTTCTGTACGCTCTTTTTTCCAGTAAGCAAATGTTTGACGGCTCTGGTTTAGCTCTGTCGCTATTTTGTTTTCAGTGATTTTCATTTTGTTCCTTAATATATAGAGGAATTATAGCTTATTATGCCAGCAATTATACAGCTGAATGAGAGGTGTTCCTTAGGTGGTGTTACAGTCGCTTCTAGCAAGACAGGTACCCTTTGCTCATGGTGTTACATGGTGTCACGATACTTTACAATGCTTTTGATGGTGTCGGTGATGTCAGAAGGCTTTTTTTGGTATGGGTTGTAGTATCTTGTGTAGAGTATGAAAGCGGCTGCGAAGATCTCTTCAACACTCAGTTGTCGTTTTCGACGTTCATTATGACTTCTATCGTCTGTGACACTCCATCCTGCATAAAATGGCATCCCAAAACAGACACATTCACAGCCACATAAGAGAGCTTCAAAACCCATACCGGAAGTTTTGGTGTAGACCTTGTCGATGTGCTTTAAAAGTGAGATGGGGTTGACATTTTCTTCTAGGATGATGCACTGTTTTTGTGCCTTTGTTATGTCGATATCTGAACGTTTTTTTCCACTTAAAACATCAGGATGGATTTTTAGGTAGACCTTCGCATCTGGATTTTTAGCTATGGCTGTGTCAAGCATCTCATTGGTACTATAGTGGTTAAGCATACCATACTCCAAAGAGGCATCACCTGCTGTCTGTGCGATTACAAGAACACTCTTTTGTTCATCTAGTCCATACTTTTTACAAAACGCATCATCTACAAAGCCAGCGTTGTTGTACTTGGAAATGTTATGCTCTAACATAAGCGCCATGGCATGAGAAGCATCATCCATCAGCTTTGTATCACTGGAAAAATCATAGCTGTTAAGTATGTTTTCAAGTCGGCTTGGAGTTGTGGCATCATAG
>WGDB01000158.1 GCA_015493495.1 Helicobacteraceae bacterium
CTTTTTCAGCTAATATACCTAAACACTGATTGCGTGTTGTCCAATATTCTATTGTCGGTATGATCTGAATATGATGCCCACGAATTTCCGACGGATCAAGTGGATTGACAATTTCACCACTTTTTATAAAAGCACTGTCCTCAGTTCCAAATATAAATATAGCGTCTAAGGGTGTGACATCACTTGCACAATGTGTCTGTATATATGTTGACTGTGTTGCACCCACTACACCGATGCCATCAATTAGATTGTTCAAATCGCATGCAGCGCGTTGTGCCATTAGACCACCGTTAGACATACCAACAACATAAACTTTTTGAGCACCGTCTGCACGATATTTTCTAATAATTTTTTCTATAAAAGCTACATCATCTACAGATGAGTTCAATTCTACACGACCATCATTCCAATGCCTGTCTATGCCTTCTAAGTAAACGACCCCGTAGGTGTCACTGTTCTCTTGCAATTCGCTTAATTGAGAATAGTCTTCAAAACTTCTGATAGTGCCACCGCCTCCATGCAGCCCAATAATAAGGTCATACTCTTTTTTGTTTGGAAGACGTTCTGTATAGTTACGTTCTATGCCATCGACATCAACTGTTGATTCTGCTTTGTCACTACAGCCTGTCAGACTTAAAACCACCAGTGCCATCGTTGCTGTTATTATCTTTTTTATCATTTTTTTTCCTCAATAATCTCTATAATGCGTTCAACCTGTTTTGTAAAGTCGTCCAAAACATCTTCTGTTGCACTTAGGTGCATCTCTACACCTAAGGTTTGAAACTGCTTCTCTTCGACCAACACTCCGGCCTGATCTAAAGCATATTCTACTTTTCCTATATCACTATAGGCACATTTTATGCGCAACTTCTCATGTTTTTCATAGCGTATCAACTCACTTGTTGAGACCACAAGATTGGTCGCGTCACTGTATGCACGGACCAGACCCCCAGTACCTAACTTAGTACCTCCAAAGTAGCGTACAACAACGACTGCTACATTAATAAGCTCTTGGCCTTGCAATACTGAAAGTGTCGGTTTTCCTGAAGTTCCTTTGGGCTCACCATCATCGCTGCTACCCTCAACTACCTGCTCAAACTCATTGATATAACGAAAGGCCGTCACAAAATGACGGGCTTTTGGATGTTCTGCTTTTAATGCACTCAGGACCTCAGCATAGAGACTGTAGGGCATAAGATGGGCGATGAATTTTGACTGTTTTTCGACCAACATCTCAAAACTGTGTGCATTTACTGTAAACATAAAGAGAAGTCTATAGAAAAAGAGGTTAGAAAGTGCCATGATCGAGAACTATTGCGCCACACCGGCTAAATAAGCTAGGTTAGATACAATCTCAAAAACAAAAAAGAGGTCCCAATGCAAGAAGAGCGAAAAGGCGAGATATACATGTTACTGCTTTCACTGCTGGAGAGTTGGTTTCCTATCTTTTCCCTCTTCTCCATTGCCCTCATCGGCGCGATGTTCAGTTTCGCTTTTTCGGTCACCATCGCGACAATGATCTTTATGGCGCTTGTTATCTATCAAAAGAAACTTCCTGAACTTTTCCAAAAGGATGCTCGAAAAGATCTGCTGTTAACTACCTTTTTTATCAACCTGCTTTTCATCTTAGCCTTCACTGGCCTGCAGTACACCACTGCCGGAAATATGGCGGTCATCATCTTTATGCAGCTCTTTTTTGCCTACCTCTATTTTAATGTCTTAGGAGACCACAAACTCAGTACTACCCATACTGTCGGCGCTGTTATTATGGCAGTGGGGGCACTGCTTGTTTTGGTTCCTGATGATTTGAGCCTAAACAAAGGCGACCTCATCATCTTTGTCGCAGCGGCGTTGGCCCCTTTTGCCAACCTCTACCAAAAACGGGCCCGTTCCTATGTCTCATCAGAGACGATCTTAGCGTTTAGAAATATCGTGGCACTCCCCGTTCTCTTTGCCATTGCTTTTGCGGTAGAACCTTTTCCCTCTACAGAGAAGCTTTTAGAGGCGCTGCCTTATGTGTTGGCCATCGGTTTTCTCGTTCTTGGACTCTCTAAGGTCCTCTACATCGAAGCACTCCACCGTATAAGCATTACCAAGGTCAGTGCCATGCTTGCACTCATCCCTCTGTTTACCCTCATCTTTGCCTACTTTACTCTGCATGAGATCCCAAACCTGCGACAGATGTTTGGCATTATCCCCATCTTGATCGGTGGCTACCTGATCACGAAACCTGAAAAAAGATCTTTCTAAATTCAAGAGTTTTGGTAGACCTTTTAGCAAACCAAAGTTTTTAGATACAATCATTCATAAATTTTTATGAAGTGGCATGATGAACAGTTTTAAAGACATAACTATTTTATATATAGATGATGAGCCCTGCATGCGTGAAAATGTTGTAGAGTATCTAGGATACTACTGCGACCATGTCTACGAAGCGCAAGATGGTGCAGAGGGATTTGCACTCTATGAACAGATCCATCCGGACATCATCATCACCGATATCACCATGCCCAAGATGAATGGTCTGGAGATGGTAGAGAAGATTAGAGCCGTTGATCAAGAGACCAAGATCATTATTGCTACTGCTTATCTGGACAATGATTTTCTACTCAAAGCAGTAGAGTTGGGACTAGTAAAGTACCTGACAAAGCCTATCACTGAAGACAAACTGCTGCCGGTACTCCAAAAATGTGCAGAGGGTGTTCCAAAAAATGACACCCTCTTCTGCATCGATTCCCATCACACCTTCGACACCAAAGACAGCAGACTGCTCAAAGATGGTGAAATGGTGATCTTAACTAAAAAAGAGCTCGATTTTTTAGAACTGCTTGTCCAAAATGCCCACCGAACAGTCCAGTATGAAGAGTTAAATAGTGCCGTATGGCAGGGAGAGATGAGTGAAGATGCCATGAGAACCGTCGTCAAGGCCCTTCGTCAAAAGATATCCAAAGAGAGTCTCAAAAACATCTCCAAGATCGGTTATCAGATCTTGTCACGCGAGCATTGATGAGACTACTGTTACTGACACTTTTTTTCTCTACCTTGCTCAACGCGACCATCGTACGCCATGAGATCATTAAAGAGTATCAACTCAGTCGCGACGGAGTACATTTTACAACGCTAAAAGATTTTACCAGTCTTGATGACATCAAAGGCTTTGTGGGTGGAAAACTCATTCATAAGGTCATCTTGAATAGAGCACTTTTAACAGATGCGCACTATTATGTCAAATCCATAGGCAACGCTCAAGGTGTCACCTCGGTCTCCCTGCCACATCAGATCATAAACAACGATCTGATATACCGTATCGATCACAACACGCCAGAGACGATTTACATAGGAACAGAGACCAAAGATGTCGCACACTTTATGCTCTTTCACATCCTCAACGATCATGAATACAAAGAGATCTATCCTTTGGAAAAATTCTGGTTTGGTCTCGTCTATGGCCTGATGCTTTTCGCTTTTTTAAACAGTCTCATCTTTTTTCTCTACAACCGGCAAAAGTCCTTTTTATACTACGCGCTTTTACAGCTCTCACTCATTATCTTTTTAATGAACTTTACCTATGCCAACGTCTTTTTTCCAACACTGATGAATCACTTCAACCTCTTTTTTCTCTCTCTGGATCTGGCCATACTCTTTTCTACACTCTTCAACATGGCCTTTTTGCAGACCAAAAAACATCTACCCCATTTTCATAAACTGCTGCAGGCTATCGTTGGGCTGATTTTCATCAACATAGCGACACTACTACTCTTTCAAAAAAATCTTGTTTTTGATTATCTACCACCCTACCTCCTACTACTTCCATTGTTAGTCTCAGCTGTGTTGATGATAAAAAAAGGGCATATAGACGCACGGTACTATCTTTTTGGATGGGCTGTAGTAGTGGTTGGGGTTATGGTCTCTGCTACCAAGTTAATCGATCTCAGTAGTATTTACACCATGCATATCATCTTCCCATTCGAGACCATTGTCTTCTCTTTTGCACTGGGCTATCAACTAACCCAAATACAGAAAAAAGCCCTCCATCACGAAAAGCTCTTGATGCAGCAGAGTAAACTCGCGTCCATGGGTGAGATGGTCGCCAACATCGCGCACCAGTGGCGTCAACCCCTCAACAACATCTCCTGTACCATGATGAACCTCAAAGCAGCACAAAAACATCATAAATTGACAGAACCCCTTTTTGATAAAAAGAGCCAACAGATCAATGAACAGTTGGAGTTTATGTCACAGACCATCGAGGACTTTAGAAGCTTTTTTGTCTTAGAACGACAAAAAAAGCCTTTTTATCTCAAAGAGGTCGTGCAGCGCAGTTATGCTTTGGCTACCTCACACATCACAGACCAGGATATATCCTTTACATTAGAAGTGGACGAGTGGCTGAGTATCACCTCTTATGAAAACGAGCTATCCCATGTCATTTTCAACCTCTTTAATAATGCAGCAGAAGCCTTTCACAACAGAGAGATCAAAGATGCCAGACTCTACGTTACAGCATCACAAGAGACAAAATGGATCACAATAACAGTACGAGACAACGCCGGTGGTATCCCTAAAAAGCTCCTCGATAAGATCTTCGAGCCCTATTTCAGTACAAAAGAGAAAGGGATGGGTATCGGACTTTATATGTCCAAGATGATCATAGAAGAGCATATGGGTGGCCAGCTGAAGGTTAAGAACAGAGACCAAGGTGTGATATTTACGATCAAATTACCCTCAAAGTAAAAAAATCACCCAAAAAAAACACTATCCCCTTTTTACCACATAATTTACAGTTATCATAATCTCACACTAATTGGAGGTTACCATGTTTCATAAAAAAACAGTTTTAGGTTCGATTCTTACTGCTACACTTCTCTTGAGCGGTTGTGGTTCAACACAAGAAGAAGCAGATACATCTGCCACAAAAGAAGTACACAAAGTTTCTGTAGTTGGAAGGTCAAGTCTCTCAGAAGCGACTATCTGTGTTGATACCAACAGAGATTACCTCTGTCAGGAAAGTGAAGCTTCTACTACCAGTCGCGAAGATGGAAGCTTTGAGATAAGCTATGATGAGAAGAGCGACCAAGATGCTATTTTAATAGCTCAAAAGGGTTTCAACCTTGTGACGCTAGAAGAAAATACTCAGGGCATGGTACTTGTAGGGTCATTAGATCAAAATGCTTCTCACAATGTCAACACCTTTACTACACTCATCCAAGAAGCCATAGACAACAATCTCAGTTATGATGAAGCTAAGGCCTCTGTTGCTGCTGGTTTTAACCTTGACGAGACCTACATCGACCAAGACCCACTTCTGCTTTTGGCAGATGAAGAACGTCATGACTACTTCTTGACACTGCGTGCTATAGAAGCGTATGCTCAAAAAGATGAAGATCCTCAAGAGAAGTTTTTCACAGATGACATGTTTATATTAGCTGGTTATAAAGGGGATGAACTGCCTAGCAGTAAAAGTGCCCAACGTTCTGCAACACCAGAAAGCACTTCTATTATCACTATCGACACAGCGAAGACTGCTGTTGCTAACACAGACATCTACGATTTTGATTTAAAGGCCTATCTCAACCGTTTAGGTGAACTTGTCATAGGGTTTTTCCAAGATCTTCTGAGCTATTTTGGAATCGACTGGGGAGATACTTACCAATTCGATGCTGCAACACTCGACCCTTTTGTCTCGAGAGTTTATGAGCAGAACATCACACTCTCAGGAGATAGAGACGAAAATGTCACCTGGAATTTTATCGAGGCCATGCGTGGTGATGATGAAACGACGATCACCAAAAACTATAAAGACCTTGACTACATCTTTACCCATACCAAAGATGAATACTCCGTGGGTATGATCAGCATGTTATATGCATTGATCGGTACGGATGACTCTATCTCAAAATACCTGGAAGCCATAGACAGAAGTTATTTTGTCAACAAATTTACACGTCTGCATGTTGCCTTTGGTATTCTTTTTGCTACCCAAAAGACCACAAGAGAAGGAAAGTTTGACAGAAACAACTTACATTTTGAACATGCCTATCTCTATGAAGCATACTTCAAAAACTCCAAAAATCTTAAATACAAAGAGATCATAGGTAATGGAGTGATCAATCTCTCTCAGCCTGAAGGCCTCCATCTTGTTCTTGATTATATCAAGGCGCACTATATAAGCTCACCACTAAAGTATGATGAAGAAACCATGCCTACTGACTATACAGAAGAGAACAGGATCGCAGAGAACCTGACCCACCTTTTTAAGTACTTTAATAGAGAGGTTGCTTATAAGGTGTTGGTGGATTTTTATGATGAGACAGACGATGTGAACCTTCATACCAAACTGCGTAAGGCTTATGCCTATTTCGCTAACGAGACCACAACAGAGAAACTTTTTGCTTTAGCTTCTAAGCTTCCACCTCTAACCCAACCTGTTCAAGGTATCAAAACACCGGCACAGGAGTATCTTGATCTATTTAAAACGGTAGAGCGAAATAACAAAGATCTGACCTATTTTGTCCTTGTGACACTCGATGATAAATACACATTCGGGGATGAAAATCTTAAGGCAAATATTATCAAGATCTTTGACCATATAGCACCTGTTGAACCCTGGGAGGAGTGATAGTATTAAAAAAAGTGCCATAAAGATCAGATACATACTCAAGGCTTTAACTTATTGGCATACTTCTCATCTTGATAGGAAGCTTTTTATATCGTTTTGAATTTTTTCTTTAATCCACACTGGCTCGATAATGTGCAAGTGTGGTAACCGGCACTTTACTAACTGCATCACCTCAACCTCATTTGTTACCATCAAAGAGATGACCATACTTCCATCGTCCATCTCTTCTTCTATGATCTGCGTAGCCAGTGGTTTTCGCTTAAAATACTTTGCTATCTCTGCATCTGCTTTAAGTTGTACTTTAAAAGGCTCTATGCCTGCATTAAACCAAATAGAAACAGCATTATGAAGCATCTTATCTATCTGTGTGCTGCTTTCAAACGCTCTATCTGTGATATGTATGTGGGTGATATTTTTGAGGTAGTATTTTCGTATCTCGTCATCTTCATTGAGGCCTACCAGGTACCAAAATCCATCAAAGGTGACAATTTTTAAAGGCTTTATCGTTCGTTTTCTCACTGGCGCTCTGTCTTTGGCATAGGTGCAGGTGATGATCTGTTTTGTCTCTATCGCTTTTGTAAGTGTATGTATCTCTTCAAGATGGGTGCTGATGTCTTCCATGCTGTTTTTCGCATAGATAGGGTTCTCAGAATCATTATGAATTTTGGAGAGCAAGTTGTTGGCTTTTGCTGAAAAAACCGTTCCCATGCCCTCTGTCATTTTTTTCAAGATACCTAAGATCAGATCATCTTCAGTTGCGTTTTGTTTTTCAAGTTTAAAGCCGCTTTGCATCCTCCATAATCGCTTCTCTTGATAGATGGGGTAAAGTGGAACCAATCGCTCTTTAAAATCTCTCTGCAAGGTTCTTTCACTCACATTGAACTCCTTTGCCAACTCTTTTACAGAGAGTGCCTCACCATCATTAAGACGAGAGAGTATGGTGTTGAGCCTATAGAGTGTCTTATCATAGTCATGTTTGTATGCCATTGTTTAACCGCTCCTACTTTTTAGCCAAGTCATCAGCTTTTAAAAAGATGGCCAGATCATCTTTTATCTTTGGTGAAAGACCATCCCACACTCTTTTGAGTCTTCTGTACTTCGCCATCTCACCTTTTTGTTTGGCTTTGCTCATACCTCTTATGAGGTAGTGATGTCTGACGATCTGCTTGGTGTAGTCACTGATAAAAGGCCAATTCCTTATAATCTGGTACGAGAGCTCTTCATGGTTGGTAAAAGAGAGTTCTCCTCTTCCTCTTGCAATGTCTTTTGCATCTGCTTTGGCAGTATGTGGCTTACCGATATCATGTAGCAGACCTGCTGTCAGCATCTTGTACTGCCCCATTGTAAACAGATAATAGACCACCATCATCGTATGACGAAAGACACCATAACGGTGGTGGTCGTTTTGTCTAAACAGTAGTGATTTCCAAAAATTGTAGTTGTAAATTGTGTTCAAAGTTCTGTCTCCTTTACTTTTGATGTAGTATAACCATATAAACCGACACCTTTATGTCGGATTATATGTTGTAGAGATCTATTTTGCATTTTATTCAACTAATCCACAAATACCTGGTAATCTTACTGACAACATAAACTTTAAACACCTGCTTATCTGTATAAGCTTTTTAGAGCTGCGCTCTAGTACAATACCGTATGTATAAAAAAGTCCATCAGAACCTTCAACAATGGTACCAAGACAATGGTCGCCACGAACTTCCCTGGCGTCAGACAGATGATGCTTACAAGATCTGGGTCAGTGAGGTCATGCTGCAGCAGACACAGGTCAAGACCGTCCTGGAACGTTTCTACTTTCCCTTTTTGGAGACCTTTCCTACTCTGAAAGATCTTGCAGATGCTCACGAAGACGATGTCCTCAAAATGTGGGAGGGTTTAGGATACTACACCCGCTGTAGGAACCTGCATAAAACGGCCCAGATCTGTCATGACAAATTACCAGAGAGTGTTGAAGAGCTGGTGAAACTCCCCGGTATCGGTCAAAGTACCGCCCACGCTGTTGCCGCTTTTGCCTACCATACTCCCGTCCCTATACTCGATGCCAATGTCAAGCGTATTTTGTACCGCGTCTTTGGTCTCAAAGAAGCCAAAGAGAAGGTGCTGTGGGAAAAGGCTTATGCCTTTTTTGACAAAACAGACCCCTACCACTACAACCAGGCCATGATGGATATCGGTGCCACACTCTGTCAGGCCAAAAATACCGACTGTACGCACTGCCCATTTGAGTCTGTCTGTAAAGCGGCGCAGGATGACCCCCTGCTCTATCCTCAAAAAAAGGCCAAGAAAGACACACCCAAACGTGTGCGCCACCTGGTAGTACATGAGAGAGACGGCAAATACGCACTGAGACAGAGAGAGACACGACTGCTTCATGGACTGTGGGGTTTCGTGGAGTATGAGCAGCCTCAGGATGCTACTGTTGTGGGTGAGATACTCCACAAATACACCCATTTTCATCTTTATGCTACCGTCTATCACACTTCAAAGACAATAGACAATGTCAGCTGGTTTACCCCTCAGCAGATCAAGGCACTGCCCCTCAGCGGTGCCGACCACAAAGTTTTAGCATTATTGGAACATCCTTAGCTATAATCCCCTATCAAATAAACAAGGATCTTCATGAGCATCGTACTCATCTCCATCTTGACCATCCTGCTGCTTTCGCGCATCCTGCAGCGTCAGCTCTCCATTCCTCTGCCTATAGGGATCATGTCCTTGACCCTGTTGACCTACTCATTTATGCCGGAAGTGATCAACCTCTCTGCCAATGAGAACTTCGATGAGATCCTACTGCTGATCCTGCCGCTCATTTTGTTGCCAGATGCCATGAACTTCAAACTTCGTGATCTTAAAAAGCATGGTCTTGCTATTTTCTATCTCTCTTTTGTTGCCGTTGTACTCTCTATTTTTGCCGGGATCTTACTTGAGTACACCGTTCCCAGTCAGTACACTTTTACGATCGGTATGCTGATCTCACTCTTCGCCATGGTCCTTGCCACCGATGCTGTCAGTGTCAGCTCAATCTTTTCGCAGTTTGAGCTTCCACACTCACTAAAAGTCCTAACGGAAGGGGAGTCTCTCTTTAACGATGCCACTGCCATGATCGCCTTTTTGTTTATTGGTCTGCCACTTATGAGTGGCGCGGAGATCACCTTGGGTGATGTCTCATATATCTTGACTAAGGTGGTGATAGGTTCACTGCTGATTGGACTTGTTGTAGGGTATGTCGCCAAGGTTGTACTGGGGTGGTTACACACCGTTGTAGATGAGTTTATCGTCATCCTGCTCACCGGTTACAGCGCCTTTGTCATCGCAGAACTCCACGCCATCCATGTCTCCGGTATTTTAGCACTGATCACGGCTATCATGACCATACAGTACTTTATCTCTAAAGATCTCAAAAAGTTTAGTGACGATGATGACATCATTAATGACTCGAGCACACGCAAGTTAAGTTCTCATGAGCGTTTTATAACCACTAAGGCACGTATAGAGGCCAACAAACAGTCCATAGCCTTTTTTGCACTCTTTGCCAACGCACTGCTCTTTGTCACCCTAGCTGAGCTTATAGAGATCGACAAGCTTTTAGCATACTCAAGTGAGATCATCATACTCTTTTTAGTCACTACCATCATCCGCGCTATTATGATGTTTAAGTTTTCACTGATATCCAGAGCCAGTGAAAAGATCATCAATGTCAACTATCGCTGGTGGGCGGTACTCACCTTTTCAGGTATCAAAGGCGGTCTCTCCATCATCATGGTCCATCACCTTCCTGACACCTTTGTCTATAAAGAGATGTTCACACAGGTTGTTATGGGTGTTATTTTACTCTCTATCTTTGTCTATGCTGTTGGACTTATGGGTGTCATAGGCTACTATAAAAAAGCGTTTAAAAAAGATATAGAGTTAGAGAAACTGCCACATTAATAGAGGTAGATCAGGTCACTGCTGCCATGTTCGATCTCTATAACCTTCTCTTTATCTTTAGGATAGGGGATCACTGTTATAGAGGGGATGTTGCTTTTTCTTGCAAAACGCAGATTGACACCCAGTTTATCCTCAAGATGCATGGCACCTACAAAAACAATCAACTTCTCATTTTCTTGCAGCGATGCAGCTAACTTGGCACTCTCTTCACCCATCATCGTGTCCCATGCCACCTGTACCCGGTACATGCGTTCTGAACATTGCAGGGCATTTTCACTATCTCTTTTACCATGACAATGTCCAAAAAATGGGGCTAACATCTCTTTATGTGCTGAGACATTCAGGTCTAAGTTTTTATAAAAAGATCGTTCAGCCGGACTCATACCACTTAGGTTTTGTTCGGAGATCCTCTTTTTAAAAGCTTTGTCCATGTTGATCCCATAGAGTGATCCTCCTCCCTCTATAACAGCTTGGTATATAGGTTCTGAAAGATTAAAGTCATACCCTACCCGCTTCTTCCACTCTAAAGCTTTAGAGCTATTGGCATCGAGTTCACCCATGACATATTTTTTAAGTAATCTATTTTCATCAGGAGAGAACCACTCGTTGGCAACAGAGACTCTAAATCCTCTTTGCTGCAGACCCTTGATGGTCTCTAACATCACCTCGTGAGCAGGAGTGCTGTCATGCTGGTCTCCTATAAATATAACTTTATAGGGAGTAATGACATCCAGATAGCCCTTAAGGTCTAAACAGCTGGCAGACTCTAAAGAGTAATAACGACACTCCGCAGAGACTTTGTGGGTCAATGGTGTTGCCTCTTTAGTGGCGCATCCTGTAATAAGCAACAAGAGTAGAAATAATAGAGATGTTTGTTTCAATGCTAATTTCCTTTTTGGTATGATATCAAATATATTAGTTACACCACCTACAATCTGTCTCAAAACTTGTAGAGGGTCTAACAGCACTAGGCTGATAATGGCATTTAACCTCAAACACTACTTTTTTAGAGCTTTTAGAGAGTTACTCCTCTACCACCACAACTCTTTAGAGTTCAGAGCAAAACTCTTTGCCGCACTTATTGCAGCCAATGAAAATCATGGCACCTGCGAACTCGAGATCGTTCAAGAAGCAGGTCTCTCTATCTACAATGACGAAGATCGTGCCAATACGCTAAGACTTACAGTAGAGGAGTACCTCGATAAGGTTGAAGATGACAACGGCCTTGCTATTGACGAACTCATAGAAGATCTTATGAAAGATCTTAAAGACTATCCACGATATGCTGACAAGATTACTATAGAGCCCTACCACCACATTATCCGCTGTTGCGAAGATTCCGAGACCATCGCTTATCAAGAACGTATCATAGAACTCTATCAAAGGTTAAAAGATGAATATAACAAACGTCGCAGCTAGCATCCTATTACTACTCACCATAACTGCCTGCCAAGAAAAAGCCCAAAGCATTGAAGAAGACAATACTATTCAACCGCAACAACAGCAGTATGA